>JASHUC010000538.1 GCA_030040235.1 Gammaproteobacteria bacterium
GCAGCCCCGCCCGGGATGGGCTGCATCATCGGCGTCTCGACCTCGAGAAAATCGAGCGCGTCGAGAAAGTCCCTCAGGTAGCGGATGATGCGCGCGCGCGTACGCAGCACCTTGCGGCTCGTCTCGTTGACGATCAGATCGACGTAGCGCTGCCGGTAGCGACCCTCGGTATCGGCGAGCCCGTGCCATTTCTCGGGGAGCGGGCGCAGTGACTTGGCGAGCATCCGCAGCTCCGCGACGCGCACGGTGAGCTCGTTCGTGTTGGTCCGGAACAGCACGCCGCTCGCGCCGATGATGTCGCCCACGTCCCAGCTCTTGAACTCCTCGTACGCCGCTCCGAGGATTTGCTGCTGCAGGAAGAGCTGAATCTGTCCGGTGCGGTCCGCAATGTGCGCAAAGGTCACCTTGCCGTGCGGGCGCTTGAGCATCATGCGTCCGCCGACGTGCACGCGCGTCGGATTGGCGGTGAACCATTCGCCGGGGCGGGCGTCGAAGGCGGCGTGCAGCTCCCCGGCGAGCGCATCGCGGCGAAAGTCGTTGGGGTAGGTCTGCCCCGCCTGGCGCAGCCGCGCGAGCTTCGCGCGCCGCTCGGCAATGAGCTTGTTCTCGGCGCCCGTTCCCCCGGTGTCCTCGGATTGCGTCATCGGAGTCCTAGACGCCCGCCTTGAGGGAGGCTTCCATGAACGGGTCGAGATCGCCGTCGAGGACCGCGGTGGTGTTACCGACTTCGACACCGGTGCGCAGATCCTTGATGCGCGACTGATCGAGCACGTAGGAGCGGATCTGATTGCCCCAGCTCACGTCGGATTTGGAATCCTCGAGCACCCGCGCCGCGGCGTTGCGCTTGTTCACCTCGAGCTCGTAGAGCTTCGCCTTGAGCATCTTCATCGCCGTGGAGCGGTTCTTGTGCTGGCTGCGCTCGTTCTGGCAGGCCACCACGATACCGCTCGGCAGGTGGGTGATGCGCACCGCGGACTCGGTCTTGTTCACGTGCTGGCCGCCGGCACCGGAGGAGCGATACACATCCACCTTGAGGTCCGCAGGATTCACCTCGATCGCGATGTCCTCGTCGATCTCCGGCGAGACGAACACCGAAGCGAACGAGGTGTGGCGGCGATTTCCGGAGTCGAACGGCGACTTGCGTACCAGGCGATGCACGCCGGTCTCGGTGCGCAACCAACCGTAGGCGTACTCCCCCTTGATCTCGACCGTCGCGCTCTTGAGGCCCGCCACTTCGCCCGGATTCGAGTCGATCACCTCGCACGCAAAGCCGCGCGCGGCACCCCAGCGCAGATACATCCTGAGCAGCATCTGCGCCCAGTCCTGTGCCTCGGTGCCGCCGGCGCCTGCCTGAATGTCGAGGAAGGCGTTGTGCGAGTCCATCTCGCCGCGAAACATGCGCTTGAGCTCGAGCCGGCGGACACTGGCGGCGAGCCCGCCGGCATCGCGCTCGATATCGTCCGCTGCGGAAACATCACCCTCGGCCTCGGCGAGCTCGAGGAGCTCGAGTGCATCCGCGACGGCCTTGGTATTGCGATCGATCTGGTCGAGGTCGGCCGTCAACCGTGCGCGCTCCCGGCCGAGCTCCTGCGCCCGCTCGGGCTTGGACCACACGGCGGGGTCTTCCAGCTCGCGCCCGACTTCCTGCAGACGCTCTTGCTTGCGATCGTACTCAAAGATACCCCCGTAACGAGCGCATGCGCTCCTCGAGGTCCCTGAGCTGGCGTCTGACCTGGTTGACTTCCATCTGACAGCACTCTCGCGGATCGTCACGTTTGGATGAGTCGCATTCTATCATGCGCGGGGCTCGCCCCCGAGCTCGCGCCGCTCAACGCGGCAGAACGTGGTCGACGAGGAGCTGCAGGCGGCGCTCGCCCTGGTACTCGTTGATATCGAGACGGTAGACGAGCCGAGTTTCACCCGCGGGAAGCTCCGCGCGCTCATCGAAATGGTTGAAGGCGATCGCATCGAACGTGCGCCCGGTGCGCGGCAGCTCGACCCACATCTTCAAGTGCTTCTCGCCTACTACCCGCGCGCTGCGCACGGCAAAGAGCCCATCGAAGCACGGCTCCGGAAAGGCCTGGCCCCAAGGTCCTCCCGCGCGCAGCGCCGCGGCCGTCTCGAGCGCAATCTCATCGGCGGCGAGCTCTCCGTCGGTCTCGATCCAGTCACCGCTCGCGGCAGCGCCCATCGCGCGCGCCACCTCCTCGTCGAAAGCCCGCGCGAAGACCTCGAGCTTGTCCCGCTCGAGGGTCACGCCGGCCGCCATGGCATGGCCGCCGAAGCGGCTGATGAGCTCGGGATGGCGGCTCGCGACGGCTTCGAGCACATCGCGGATGTGCAGCTGGGGCACCGAGCGGGCCGAGCCGCGCAGCTGCCCCTCGCCCGCGCACGCAAAGGCGATCACCGGACGGCCGAGCCGCTCCTTGATGCGCCCGGCCACGAGGCCGACGACGCCCTGGTGCCAGCTCTCGTGGAAGAGCGTGATGCCGCGGTGCTGCGCGAGGCTGAGATCCGCCGCGCCGAGCCGGCGCACCGCGAGAAGCGCCTCCTCCTGCATGCGCGCCTCGATGAGACGCCGCTCCTGGTTCAACCGGTCGAGCTCCGAGGCGAGCTCGCTCGCCCGCTGGGCATCGTCGGTGAGCAGGCACTGGATGCCGATCGACATGTCGTCGAGCCGCCCGGCCGCATTGAGCCGCGGCGCCACCCCGAAGGCGAGATCCGCGGCCGTGAGGCCGGAGCGCCGGCGGCCGGCAATCTCCAGCAGCGCGCGGATCCCCGCAACGCATCGCCCGGCCTGGATCCGCTTGAGCCCCTGTGCGACGAGCACCCGATTGTTGGCATCGAGCGGCACGAGATCCGCCACGGTGCCGAGCGCCACCAGATCGAGGTACTCGGCCGCGCCGGGCGCTCCCGCAACGCAGGCGCCCAGGCGGCGTTTGACGGCGGCCATCACGTAAAGCGCCACACCCACCCCCGCGAGTGCGCGGCTCGCGAACAGGCTCGCACCGAGGTTCGGATTGACGATGACGTTCGCCTCGGGCAAGTGCGAGCCTGGCAAGTGATGATCCGTCACGAGCACGTCGATGCCACGCCCGCGAGCGGCCGTCACGCCCGCGAAACTCGACACGCCGTTGTCCACCGTCACGATGAGCGTCGGTCGCCGCTCGGCGGCGAGGGCGACGATCTCCGGGGTGAGCCCGTAGCCGAACTCGAATCGGTTGGGTACCAGGAAATCCACCGACCCGAACGACCAGGCGCGGAGCGCGCGCACCATGAGGGCGGTGCTCGTTGCGCCGTCGGCGTCGAAATCCCCGATGACGAGCACTCGCCCGCCGCGGTGGGACGCGAGCAATTCGGCCGCCGCCTCCACGCCCTCGAGGGTGCTCACGGGCAACAGCCGCTCCAGGGCGAGGCTGAGCTCGAGGGGCGAGCGCAGGCCGCGTGCCGCATACACCCGCTGCAGCACCGGGTGCAGGCTTGCACCGAGGCAGGCCGCGGCGCTCGCCTCGCGGTGTCTGATCTCGAGGGTCACGGTGCCGCCCGCACCGCCGGCGCAGCCAGCGCAGAGAGCCCCGCGCGCGGTCTGCGCCACAGGCGCCATCGATCGCGCGCCGCGATGGATACGCACCGATCGTTCGCGATGAGCGCAACACGCGCGAGCTGCCCGCGAGCGAGCTCATCGAGCGCCGGCACGAGCCACGCCTCATCGAGGGACTCGAGCGAGCGCAGCGGCGTCATCGTGGAGCGCTCCTGCGAGGGCGGCTCGCGCGTTGCGAAGAGCTCGACGGTCGCAACGCTGCGGTGCTCGCGCCGCGCGCCGAGGGCGGCAAGAGTGGCGCCCGAGGGCGCGCAGGGCACTCCGGCCAGATGCGAGAGACCTTCCACGTACGCATCATCGCTGAAAACAGCGACCCGGGGTTGCGCATAATCTGCGGCAGAGGAGGCCAATGCGGGCGGAGCGCTACCCAAAGGCGCTCCGCCCCCCCATAGCCACAGCGTGCTGATCAGCGCGCGGCCTGCGTGCGCGCGGCGCGCATTGATCGGGTGCTCGTGGAGCCACATCTCGAGCTCCCCACTCACCCGGCGCAGCGCCCCCGCGCCCTCCCCTGCGCGGGGCAGCGCATCCGCCAGCGTCGAGCCCAGATAGCGCGCCGGATCGGTCGTCTCGATTCGGCCGGGAGGAGCCGGGCCGGCCGCCAGGAAGCGGCCCGCGCGCGCCGGTATCAACCGGTATCCGACCTCCTCGAACGCCTCATTGAACGCCTGGCACAGCTCCCGCTGCGCGTCGGCCTCGAGGCGCAGTACGCCGTGCGGACTCAAGTGCACGCTGGTGAGCGTTGCGGTGAGGTGCAGCGGGTCGGCCAACCAGACAAATGGAGCCCGCGCTGGGTCGGCCGGCGCAACAGACGGCGCTGCGAGCGCCGCGACCGAGGCGGGAGCTGCGTGCGCGAGCTGCGGGAGAGCCAACCAGGCCGCGAGCCACGAGCGCCAGCCGTGCGGCAGGCTCTCGAGGGTGCCGAACCGCGCCATGCGCGCAAGGCCCGGCAGCATCGCATCGGGGGGCGCGGCAGCGAGCGATCCAGCCGCAAAGTACAAGTCCGCTGCGACTATGACGAGCTCGCTCACGGGGCGTATGGTACCCGCATGAAACTGACGCGCGAGGCACGCGCCGACGTGAATCTGATCCGCGGCTATGGGCAAGGAGCCGTGCGCGTCGGCGAGCGCCTCGTGAGCACCCACTGTATCGTCGCGGCCGACACGCTCATCACCCCGCTCGAGGTGGCGAGCGCAGCCGAGCTCGCCGTCTCACACCTCGAGCCGGTCTTCGCGCTCGATCCCGAGCTCGTGCTCCTCGGCACCGGAGCGCGGCAGAGCTTTCCGGCCGCAGCCGTTCGCGAAGCATTCGCGGCGCGTGGGATTGCACTCGAGACGATGGATCTCGGTGCGGCTTGCCGGACCTACAACATTCTGGTGCAGGAGGAGCGGCGCGTGATTGCGGTGCTGTTCGTCAGCTGAGCAGTGCAGCGAGGATAATCAAGAGAAGGCACAGAGGGAGAGATTTCCACCGATTCAAGCAATCATTCGAAGCTGACAGACTCGAACAATTGGCTCTATTTTATTGTTTTGAAATATTCTTTTTGCTTTCTCGCCCGCTCCCCGCCCTGTGCCTTCTCGTGATCGCCCTCCCAAGCGCGGGCCGCTTAGAACCGCGTGGCGCCGCTGATTGTCGGCATTCGACGACATGGTAAACGGCTTGCAGTTCCGTTCGCAAGCGGCCGAAGGCTCTTCGGGTTTTTGAATCCTATCGGGCCCCGCGGGTGCCGCGCTACCCCCGCCACGGCGGTGGCGCGGCCCGCGGACACACCCTCATAGATATCGCGTTTATTTCATAAGCTTAGCAATTAAACATCCTGTAACACGTTACGTACCCTCTGGGTACCCCCTCCCCGTCTTCGCGCTACAGCGTCCCCCCGAGCAGGGGCACGAAGGACACCGGACCGAGCGATTGCCGGTCGATACGCTGCTCCTTGCGGGTGAGCCGCACGAGCTCCTGTTCGCCCTCCGCGCCAACGGGCACGATCAACCGGCCGCCGATACTCAGCTGCTGCAACAGTACCTCGGGCACGGTGAGCGGAGCTGCCGTGACGAGAATGCCGTCAAACGGAGCGTGAGCCTTCCAACCCGCGCTGCCGTCACCGTGGCGGAAGCGCACGTTGCGCAACTCGAGCTCCTTGAGGCGCTGCCGTGCGCGCTCGATGAGCGGTTCGATGCGCTCGATCGTGTAGAGCTTCTCGACGAGCGGCGCGAGCACCGCCGTTTGATAGCCGCAGCCCGTCCCGACCTCGAGCACGTTGCGCAGAGCGGGGCCTTCGAGCACCGCCTCGGTCATGCGCGCGACGATGTACGGTTGCGAGATGGTCTGGCCGAAGCCGATCGGCAGCGCGGTGTCCTCGTAGGCGCGGCTGCTCAAGGCCTCGTCGACGAAGATGTGGCGCGGCACGTTGCGGATCCGCTCGAGGACACTCAAGTTCGAGATGCCTTGCTCGCGCAGCCGCTGAACGAGCCGGTCGCGCGTGCGCGCCGAGGTCATTCCGATGCCCGTGAATCGCAAATCAACCATCGAGAGCGCCCAGCCACGATGTGAGCAGCGGGAGCGCCGCATGCCGCGTGAGATCGATCTGCAAGGGCGTCACCGAGACATAGCCCTGTGCGATGGCATGGAAGTCGGTTCCGGGACCGGCATCCTGCTCCGGGCCCGCCGGGCCCACCCAGTACAGCGGCCGGCCTCGCGGGTCGTGAGTCCGAACGACCTGCTCGGAGCGGTGTCGATATCCGAGTCGCGTCGCGCGAAACCCCTGCAGGCGCTCGTAGGGCACATCGGGCACGTTGACATTGAGGATGAGCGCGCGCTCCAAGGGCCGGGCGAGGAGCGCCTCGACGAGCAGGCGAGCCACGCGGGCGCCGCTTTCGAAGTGCCGGCCGCTCGCGGGCTCGGTGCACAGCGAGAGTGCGAGCGTCGGCAGGCCGAGAAAGCGCCCCTCGATCGCCGCCGCGACCGTCCCGGAATAAAGTACGTCATCGCCGAGGTTCGCGCCGTCGTTGATACCCGAGACGACCATGTCGTGCTCGAAATCGAACAGGCCCGAGATGGCAAGATGCACACAGTCGGTGGGGGTTCCGACGACGTAGTAGACGTTCGGCTCGGACTGGAACACGCGCAGCGGCACCTCGAGGGTCAGCGAGTTGCTCGCTCCGCTGCGATTGCGGTCCGGGGCGACGATGGTGATGTCGGCGAGCGGCGCGAGCGCCTCTTTGAGCTTGAGGATGCCCTCGGCGCGGTAGCCGTCATCGTTGCTGACGAGGATCTTCACGGGATGGTAACGGTCATGAGCGGTGCCAAGCGGCGCGTCAATATAGCGGGTGAGAGCCCCTCGCGGGAGGCTGACGTGCATCCGGAGGGAGCGCGCGGCGAGCAGGAGGACGATGCGGCGCTGTTTCGCGAGGCGACCCGTGACGTGCGGCCGCTCGCTCACGATCGGCAGGCCGTGCCGCGCGCGAAGCCCCCGCCGCGCGCACGCTTCACGCGCGCCGATCGGCTCGCCATCCTCGAGGAAAGTCTCGAGACAAGGCAGGACGACCCCGAGCTTGCCGGCGGCGAGGTGGCCGCCTACGCCCGCGCCGGAGTACGCCGCTCGGTGCTGCAGCGGTTGCGCCGGGGTCACTACCGCATCGAAGCCGAGCTCGACCTGCATGGCTTGACCGTCGCGGAAGCGAAGGCGGCGCTGCGCCGGTTTCTCGCCGCGGCGCTCGAGCGCGACCTGCGGTGCGTGCGCATCATCCACGGCAAGGGGTTGCGCTCGGGCCCCCGCGGTCCGGTTCTCAAGGTGGCCGTCGGCGGGATTCTGCGCCGCAGCTCGCACGTGCTCGCCTTCGTCTCGGCGCGCGCGGTCGACGGCGGTACGGGTGCGCTCTACGCGTTGCTCGCGCCGCGCAGGTAAACAAGCACGACCGCCTGCGCTGCGATGCCCTCGCGACGGCCGAGAAAGCCGAGCCGCTCGGTCGTGGTCGCCTTGATGTTGACGCGTTCCTCTTGGATCTCGAGCAGCCGGGCGACCGTGGCGCGGATCTCGTCGCGGTAGCGCGCGAGCCTCGGCGCCTCGGCGAGGACGGTCAGGTCGGCGTTGGCGACGGCGAGTCCGCGAGCCTTGAGCATCGCGAGCACGGTGCGGACGAACTGCTCGCTCGCGGCACCACGCCACTGCGGGTCATCGTCCCGGAAGTGCTGGCCGATGTCTCCGAGACCGGCCGCGCCCAGCATCGCATCGCACAGCGCGTGCAGCAGCACGTCGCCGTCGGAGTGCGCGACCACTCCGCTCGTGTGGGGGATGCGCACGCCCCCCAGCATCACGAAGTCGCCGGGCCCGAAAGCATGTACGTCAACTCCGGATCCGATCCTCATGGTTCTCTCCGCGGCCACGAGTGCGCGCGCGACCGCCAGATCCTCGGCCGTCGTGATCTTGATATTACTCGCCGCACCCTCAACACGCGCCGGCTGGGCGCCGCTCCACTCGAGCGCCTGCGACTCATCGGTCGGCGAGCGTCCCGAGGCGAACGCGGCATCGAGCGCCGCGCACAGCGCCCCGTAACGGAACATCTGCGGCGTCAGCGCGCGCCACAATCCGGTGCGATCGACCGTTCGCTCGATGCTCGGGCCCGCTCCGCCCTGCTTGAGAGTGTCGGCGACCGGGCCGACGAGCAGCCCCCCGACCGCGTGCGCGGCACAGGTGAGGAGCAGCCGCTCGAGGTCCGCCCGCACCAGGCAGGGCCGTGCCGCATCGTGCACCAGCACCCAGTCGCCGGCGGCGGCGCGCCCCTCGAGGGCCTCGAGCGCACGGCGTACGGACTCGGCGCGCGTCGCGCCACCGGCGGCGGCCTCGATGCGGGCCCAGCCACGCTTGGAAGCGATGCGCGGCCAGTGAGTGTCCCCGGGTGCAAGCGCCACGACGATGGCGGCACAACGCGCATCGTCCACGAAGGGCTCGAGAGCCCGCTCGATGACGGTGCGGCCATCGAGCTCGGCGTACTGCTTCGGGTAGGACTCGCCGAAGCGCTGACCGCTGCCCGCGGCCGGCATGATGAGCCAGTAACGCACCCCACTATCGCCGTGCGGTCTGGGTTTGAGAGTCGTGCCCGGCGCCGCGCGGCACGACTTGGTAGAAGCTTTCGTTCGGGCCGATCATGCCGAGCTCGCTGCGTGCCCGCTCCTCCAGAGCGGTCATGCCGTTCTTCAGGTCGTGCACCTCGGCGGCGAGCTCGCGATTGCGCTCGGTCAAGCGCGCGTTCTCCGCGCTCTGGGCCGCCACCGCCGCCTTGAGCGGCCCGAGCCCGCGCACCCCGTCATGCGAGATCCACAACCGGTACTGCAGGAGCACCAGGACGATCGCGAGTGCCGCCGCGAGCCACCTCATGAGCGCGAGAGCGTATCAGAGGCGCGCTCGATCTGCCGGCCGGCGCACCGGCTCGCCGCTGCGGCACGCCGCGCTTTCAAAGGAGTGACTCCTCGAGCGGCTGGGACTTAACGGCCGCATCGAGCGTGCGAAGCGTGGCGAGCAACGGCTCCATGCGCCCGAGCGGCCAGGCGTTCGGTCCATCCGAGAGCGCTTGGGCCGGGTTGGGGTGCGTCTCCATGAAAAGGCCGGCGACCCCGGCCGCGACGGCTGCCCGCGCGAGCACCGGAACGAACTCGCGCTGGCCACCCGATGAGGTCCCCTGGCCCCCGGGGAGCTGCACGGAATGCGTCGCATCGAACACCACCGGACAGCCCGTCTCGCGCATCACCGCGAGCGAGCGCATGTCGGAGATCAGATTCTGATAGCCGAAGGAGACGCCGCGCTCGCAGACGAGAATGCTGGTGTTGCCGGTGGAGCGTGCCTTCTCGACCACGTTCTTCATCTCCCACGGGGAGAGGAACTGGCCCTTCTTGATGTTGACCGGCTTGCCCTGCGAGGCGACGTTGACGATGAAATTGGTCTGGCGGCAGAGAAATGCCGGCGTCTGCAGGACATCCACGACGGCCGCCACCTCCTTGAGCGGGCTATCCTCATGCACGTCGGTGAGCACCGGCACTCCCACATCGGTGCGGATGCGCGCGAGCACGGCGAGGCCCGCCTCGAGTCCCGGTCCGCGATAGCTCCTCGCCGAGGTGCGGTTCGCCTTGTCGAAGGACGCCTTGAAGATGAACGGTATGCCGAGCCTTGCGGTGATCTCCTTGAGGGTGGCGGCGATCTCGGTGGTGAGCCCCGGATCCTCGATCACACAGGGACCCGCGATGAGGAAGAAGGGTCTCTCGAGGCCGACCTCGTGCCCGGCGAGCCTCATGCTCCGGCGGCCGCGGGCAGCTGGGCTGCGCGCTGTGCGCGCGCGGCGCGGACAAACGCGGTGAACAGCGGATGTCCATCCCGCGGCGTCGAGGTGAACTCGGGATGGAACTGAGTCGCGACGAACCACGGATGCGATGGAATCTCGATGATCTCGACGAGCCCGTCCCGGGAAAAACCCGAGAAGCGCATCCCGGCCTGGCGGTAGCGCTCGAGATAGCGGTTGTTGAACTCGTAGCGATGGCGATGGCGCTCGAGGATCGTATCCCGGCCGTAGAGCTCGCGCGTCCGGGAGCCTGCCACGAGCACCACCTCCTGGGCCCCGAGGCGCATGGTGCCACCCTTGACCGAGCTCTCGGTGCGCAGCTGCGAGCCGCGCGCCTCGTCCTGCCATTCGGTGATGAGCGCGATCACCGGGTGGGGCGTTGACTTGTTGAACTCGGTGCTGTTCGCCTCGCTGAGCCCGAGCACGTCGCGCCCGTATTCGATGATGGCGATCTGCATCCCGAGACACAGGCCGAGGTAGGGGATACGGTTCTCGCGCGCGAAGCGCACCGCCTGAATCTTGCCCTCGATGCCGCGCTCGCCGAAGCCGCCCGGCACCAGGATCGCATCCATTCCCTCGAGCATGCGCGTGCCGTGCTGCTCGATATCCGTCGATTCGATGTAGTGAACGTTGACGCGCGTGCGGGACTTGGAGCCGCCGTGCGTGAGGGCCTCGTTGAGCGAGATGTAGGAATCGCGGATCTGCACGTACTTGCCGACCATCGCGATATCGACGTGGCCGTCTGGGTTCGCCTTGCTGCTGACGACCTGCCGCCACTCGGCGAGGTCGGTGGGCGGGACATTGAGCCGCAGCTTGTCCACGATGATGTCGTCGAGACCCTGCTCGTGCAGCAGAATGGGGATCTGGTAGATGTTCTCGGCGTCCACGGCCGAGATCACCGCGCGCTCCTCGACGTTCGTGAACAGCGCGATCTTGCGGCGCTGCTCCTCGGGAAGCGTCTGACGGCAGCGGCACAGCAGCACGTCCGGCTGAATGCCGATGCCGCGCAGCTCCTTGACCGAATGCTGGGTGGGCTTGGTCTTGATCTCCCCCGATCCCCCGACGATCGGTACGAGCGTGAGGTGCATGTACACGCAGTGGCTGCGGCCGAGCTCGACGCCGAGCTGGCGAATGGCCTCGAGGAACGGCAGCGATTCGATGTCGCCGACCGTGCCGCCGATCTCGACCATGCACACGTCCGCATCGCCTGCGCCGAGCTGGACGCTGCGCTTGATCTCGTCGGTGATGTGGGGGATCACCTGCACCGTCGCCCCGAGATAGTCACCGCGGCGCTCCTTGGCGATGACGCGCTCGTAAATGCGGCCGGTCGTAAAATTGCTGTTGCGACCCGTCGTCGTGCGCACGAACCGCTCGTAGTGGCCGAGGTCCAGGTCGGTCTCGGTCCCGTCATGGGTGACGAAGACCTCCCCATGCTGGAAGGGACTCATCGTGCCGGGATCGACGTTGATGTAGGGGTCGAGCTTGACCATCGCGACCCTGAGGGCGCGCGCCTCGAGGATCGCTCCGAGCGAGGCCGCAGCGATGCCCTTGCCGAGCGAAGACACCACACCGCCGGTGACGAAAACGAAGCGGCTCATGAGCAGTTCAGGGATCCCGTCGCATCTGAAAAGGCGGCACGGCGGCCGCTGAATCGACGGGCCAACAGGCTAGCACACCGGGGCCCCGCGGCGCCACGTGAGCCGGCCCCGCCGCCGTGTCTGGGCGGCGGCCTGAATTCGCGCATCGACCCACAGGTCCCCCGCCGCGAGCAGCTGCTCGCCCGCCCAGATGAGGGGCAGCCGCTCGCGCTCGGCGCGTCCCACGCGTGCCTCCTGAAGGAGTGCCTTGAGCGTGCGGGTCGGGCCGCCCGGGCGCGGCCGCAACCGCTCCCCGCCGCGCCGCGCACGCACGGTGACCGAGGCGGGCAATGCATCGATATCGATCGGGCCGTGCGGATCGGGCACCAGCTCGAGCCGTCCGATGCCCGGAGCGAGCTCGATGGCCGGCGCGCTGTGCAACGGCCACGACAGGGGGGCGAGCCTCCCTTGCGTTGCAGCGCTCGTGAGGCTGAGCAGATCGCCCTGGCGCTCGGCGATCGTGCGGCCCCACGCGACCTGCGGGTGCGCGTCGGGACGCGCCTCGAGCACCGGGCCCGCAAGCTCATCGAGACGCCGCGTGTCGGGCAGCGTGTGCCCCGCACGCGCGATCCAGTACCTGAGCGCATTGCGCCTGCGCTCGAGCGTGAGCGGGCGAAGCCGCTTGAGGCAAAGCGCTGCGCCGACCGCGGCACGCTCGGCATCGGCGCGCCCGATCAGATCGAGCAGGCGTTGCCCCTCGGCGGCATGACGTGCCGTGCGCGCCACCGAGACACCCGCCGAGGGCCAGCGCGCACGCAGCAGCGGCACGATCCGGCGCCGCAGATAATTGCGGTCGAGCCGCTCATCGGCGTTGCTTTCGTCCTCGATCCATTCGAGCCCCCGGGCGCGCGCCCACGCCTCGAGCTCGCTGCGATCGATGCCGAGCAGAGGCCGGGCGAGCCGTCCACGCCCGAAGGGCGCCACGCGCGGCATGGCGGCAAGTCCGGGCAGCCCCGCCCCGCGCAGCAGCTGCAGGAGCACCGTCTCGAGCTGATCGTCCGCGTGCTGCGCAGTGAGCAGCACCTCGGCGGGCGCGAGCTCCCGCTCGAGCGCCCGGTAGCGGGCCTCGCGCGCGGCAGCCTCCGGAGAGCAGCCCGCGCGGCGGTCGACCTCGACCTCGAGTACCGTGAGTGGCACGCGCAACCGCTCCGCGACCGCGCGGCAATGCGCCGCCCAGTCCCCCGAGCTCGCCTGCAGCCGGTGGTCGACGTGCAGCGCCCGCAGGCGCCGGCGCCTCTCGCGCAGCTGCGCAAGCGCAGTGAGCAGCACCGTCGAGTCGAGCCCGCCGCTGAAGGCGACGCACAGCGAGGCCGTCCGGTGGTCGGGCAGCGCCGCGGCGAGGGCCGCTGCCAGGCGCTTCTGGAAGCCCTCCACGCCTCGCCTGTTTGTCCCGGCGCGCCTCGCAGATTCCGCCGAAGGTGGCTCAGGTGCCGCCGCGCGCCGCATTCAATCGCTCTCCTCCTCGGAGTAGACGCCGAAGGACGAGATGCGGGCGCTGCGCCGCTCGCGCAGCTCCTCGATCGAGAGCCCGTCGAGATCGTCGAGATTGCGGATGAGCGCCTCCTTCAGAGTCGCCGCCATGGTGGAGGGGTCGCGGTGCGCACCTCCGAGCGGTTCCTCGAGCATCTCGTCGACGAGACCGAGCTGGTGGAGCCGCTGTGCGGTGAGCCCGAGCGCCTCGGCTGCGACTTCCTTCTTATCGGTGCTCCTCCAGAGAATCGAGGCACAGGGCTCGGGCGAGATGACCGAGTAGGTGCTGTACTTGAGCATGATCAGCCGGTCGCACACCCCGATCGCGAGCGCACCGCCGCTGCCGCCCTCGCCCGTCACCGCCGTGACGATCGGGACGCTGAGCACCGCCATCTCGAACAGGTTGCGCGCGATCGCCTCGGCCTGGCCGCGCTCCTCGCCGCCGACGCCGGGATAGGCGCCCGGGGTATCGATGAGCGTGACGATCGGCAGATGAAAGCGCTCGGCGAGCCGCATGAGGCGCAGGGCCTTGCGATAGCCCTCGGGCTTCGGCATTCCGTAGTTGCGACGCACGCGATCCTTGGTATCCCGGCCCTTCTGGTGGCCGATGATCATCACGGCACGCTGCTCGAGCCGCGCGAGCCCGCCGACGATCGCCAGGTCGTCGCCGAACATGCGATCCCCGTGCAGCTCGTGAAACTCCTTGCACATCGCATTCACGTAGTCGAGCGTGTACGGGCGCTGCGGGTGGCGCGCGAGCTGGGTGATCTGCCAGGGCGTAAGCGTCTCGAAGATGCTGGTCGTCAGCTGGCGGCTCTTCGCCTGCAGCCGCGCGATCTCATCGCTGATGTTCACCTCGGAATCGGATCCGACGTGCTTGAGCTCCTCGATCTTCGCTTCGAGCTCGGCGATCGGCTGTTCGAAATCGAGAAACGCGACGGCCATGTGACGAGCGCTACCCCTCGAGGATGGACCGGCGGAGGTTACCGGGGGGGCGAGCGAGCCGTCCAGTCCCTCAGCGCCCGCTCGCGCCGAAGGACGGGAGCGCGACGGGCGGCCCGTAGAGGAGCTGCACCCCGTTGCGACCGAAGAATCCCTCGAGCTGCTCGATGAGCTCACGCGTGGGGTGCACGCGCCATTCGGCCCCGAGGCTCATCGTGCAGCTTGCCCCCGCTGCGCGATAGTGAACGCTCACCGGGCAATGCCCCGTGCGCCAGGGCTCGAGCACGTGCGCGAGCCGTTCAATGAGGGCGCGGCCGTCGGTCTCGTCAGGCCAGCGCAGCACGAGGCGCTGCGCCTGCTGCTCGCGCGCCCGGTACAGGTCGGTGATGCGCCGGGCCGCAAGCCGCCAACCGTCGCTGAAGTCGTCGAAGCGCAGGCTCCCCTCGACGAGCACCAGCGCATCTTTGGCGATCAGGTCGCGAAACTGCTGATACACCTCGTCGAAGAGGGTGACCTCGAGCCGGCCCGAGCGGTCATCGAGCACGAAGCTCACGCGCGGCCCGCGCTTCCTCACCTCATCGACCAGACCCGCGACCGTCGTCGGGCGGCCGGCACTGAAGCTGCGGCCGGGCTCACCGCCCCCAGTGGGCCGTTCCGTGACGAGCTCGCCGATGCGCGCCGAGACGAAGCGCGCGAGCTCGCCCTCGAAACGGTCGATCGGATGGCCCGTCAGGTACAGTCCGAGCGTTTCGCGCTCGCCTGCGAGCCGGACCTGCTCGCTCCAGTCCGCGGGCTCGGGCGCCTGCGCGGGGACCGGATCCTCCGGGGGCCGGGTGGCCGCGAGTCCGAAGAAATCGCTCTGTCCGGCTTCGACGGCGCGCGAGCTCTGATCCCCGAGCAGCATGGCAGAGGGCAAGCGGCTCATGAGGCTCGCGCGGTTGGCCTTGAGGCCGTCCATGCTGCCCGAGCGGATGAGGGCCTCGAGCGTGCGCCGATTGAGCTTCGAGAGATCCATGCGGCGGGTGAGATCCTCGAGGCTCGCGAACTCCCCGCGCGCCTCCCGCTCGGCGATGAGCGCCTCGATCGCCCCGAGGCCGACGCCTTTGATCGCGCCGAGACCGTAGAGAATCGTGCACGCGTCGGCGACCGCGAATTCGTAGCGCGAGCGGTTGATGCGCGGGGGCTCGACGTTGAGTCCGAGCTGCTTGCATTCCTCGATCAGCGTCACGACCTTGTCGGTGTGATCCATGTCGGCCGAAAGCACCGCGGCCATGAACGCGGCCGGATGATGCGCTTTCAAATACGCGGTCTGGTACGAAAGCAGCGCGTATGCGGCGGAATGGGATTTGTTGAAGCCGTAGCCTGCGAATTTCTCCATCAGATCGAAGATGTGTGCGGCGCGCTCGCGTGGCACGCCCCGCGCGGATGCCCCCTCGATGAACACCGAGCGTTGCTTCGCCATCTCCTCGGGCTTTTTCTTGCCCATCGCGCGGCGCAGCAGGTCGGCCCCGCCGAGCGTGTAGCCCGCGAGGACCTGCGCGATCTGCATCACCTGCTCCTGGTAGAGGATCACTCCGTAGGTCGCCTCGAGCACCGGCTTGAGGCTCGGATGCAGGTAGTCGATCGGGCCGTCGGTCCTGCCGTGCTTGCGATTGATGAAGTCATCGACCATGCCCGACTGCAGCGGCCCGGGACGAAAGAGCGCGTTGATCGCCACGATGTCCTCGAAGCAGTCGGGCTGCAGGCGGCGGATGAGATCCTTCATGCCGCGCGACTCGAGCTGGAAAACGGCCGTCGTGCGGCAGGACTTGAGCAGCGCGTAGCTGGCGGCATCCTCCATCGGCAGCGATTCCACCGCGAGCGGCGGCTCTCCGGACTGCGCCTGCACGTGGTTGATGCGCGCGACGGCGCGATCGATGATCGTGAGGGTGCGCAGACCGAGGAAGTCGAACTTGACGAGGCCGGCCGCCTCCACGTCGTCCTTGTCGAACTGCGTGAGCACTCCGGTTGCGCCCTCTTCGCGGTAGAGCGGCGCAAAGTCGGTGAGCACCGACGGGGCGATCACGACGCCGCCGGCGTGGGTACCCGCGTTGCGGGTCAGGCCCTCGAGAGAGCGCGCGAGATCGATGAGGTTCCTGACCTCCTCCTCCGATTCGTAGAGCCGCTTGAGCTCGGGCTCCTTCGCGAGCGCATCCTCGAGCGTGATACCGAGCTCGAAGGGGATGAGCTTCGCGATGCGATCGACGAAGCCGTAGCTCATGCCGAGCACGCGGCCCACGTCGCGCACCACCGCCTTGGCCGCCATGGTGCCGTAGGTGATGATCTGAGAGACGCGCTCGCGGCCGTACTTCTGCGAGACGTACTCGATCACGCGGTCGCGCCCTTCCATGCAGAAATCGATGTCGAAGTCCGGCATCGAGACGCGCTCGGGATTCAAGAACCGCTCGAAGAGCAGATCATGCTCGATCGGATCGAGGTCGGTGATCGAGAGGCCGTAGGCAACGAGCGAGCCCGCCCCCGAGCCGCGCCCGGGACCGACCGGCACACCGTTCGCTCGCGCCCAGCGGATGAAGTCCGCGACGATGAGGAAGTACCCGGCAAAGCCCATTTTGCAGATCACGTCGAGCTCGCTCGCAAGACGCGCGCGATAGCGCTCGGCCTCGAGCGCGCGCCCGGCGAGCCGCCCGGTGAGCCCGCGCTCGGCCTCGGACTTGAGGTACTCGGCGGCGCTCGTGCCCGGGGGCACCGGGTACTCGGGCAGGCGCGCCTCCCCGAGTCTGAGCTTGAGGGTGCAACGGCGCGCGATCTCCACGGAATTGGCGAGCGCCTCGGGTACATCCGCAAACAGCACCGCCATCTCCGCGGGCGTGCGCAGATACTGCTGTGTGGTGTAGCGGCGCGGCCGGCTGGGGTCGGCGAGCAGCGCGCCGTCGTGGATGCACACTCGAGCCTCGTGCGGCTCGAAGTCGGCGGCGGCGAGGAATCGCACGTCGTTGGTCGCGACGAGCGGCACCCCGCGGCGCGCTGCGAGGGCCACCGCCGCGGCGATGTAAGCGTCCTCCTCGGGGCGTCCCACCCGCTGCAGCTCGAGATAGAACCGGTCGCCGAACAGCTCGAGCCAGGCATCGAGCGCACGCTCGGCGTCGGCTTCCCGTCCGTGCGCGAGCGCGCGCCCGACCTCACCCTCGGTCGCTCCGGAGAGCGCAATGGTGCCGGCAAGGTCCGGTGCGGTGAGCCAGCGCCGCTCGATGCAGGGTGCGCCGCGGCGCGGCCGCTCGAGATAGGCGCGGGTGACGAGGCGCGTGAGATTGCGGTAGCCGGCCTCGCTCTGACAGAGCAGCGTCAGGCGCGAGCTCTGCGAGCGCTCGGCATTGTCGGCCACCCTGAGGTCCACCCCGACGATCGGCTTCACGCCGCACTCGAGTGCGGCGCGATAGAACTTCACCATCGCGAACAGGTTGGTCTCATCGGTGAGGGCGACGGCGGGCATCTGCGCGGCCGCCACCGCCTCCATGAGCTCCGGCACCCGCACGACGCTGTCGGCGAGGGAGTACTCGGTGTGCAAACGCAAATGGACGAAGCCGTGCGGCATCGCGGGTCGATCCGGATCAGGAGTCCATCTCGGGAAGCGTTCCGTCCCATTTTACCGGCGCGAACGAGCGGCGGTGCATCGGGGAGGGCGCGAGCGAGCGCAGCGTCGAAAGGTGCGACGGCGTCGCGTACCCCTTGTGCGTCGCGAAATCAAACCCGGGATAGCTGGCATCGAGCCGGCGCATCATGGCATCGCGATGTGTCTTGGCGAGAATCGATGCGGCGCTGATCGCCGCGACCGAGCTGTCCCCGCCGACAATCGCCTCGATGGTGCAGGTGAGCGGCAGGTCCGAAAGGCAGGGCACGCGGTCGCCATCGACCCGAACGTGGGTCGGCGGAATCGGCAGGCGCAGCAGCGCGCGCCGCATCGCGAGCAGCGTCGCCTGCAGGATGTTGAGCTCGTCGATTTCCTCGCGATCGGACCAGGCGATCGCCCAGGCGAGCGCCCGTGCGCGGATGACCGGGGCGAGCTCCTCGCGCACTTCCACCGTGAGCACCTTGGAGTCGGCGAGACCCGCGATGCGCCGCTGGGGATGCAGAATCACCGCCGCCGCAACCACCGGTCCGGCGAGCGGGCCGCGGCCCGCCTCGTCCACTCCGGCAATGCGCCTCGAGAGCCTCATGGCTCGAGGTCCCGTGCCGCGCTCGATTCAGCGCGCGCCGGTGCGCCCGGGTGCGCGGCGCGCCGGGTGCCCTCGATGAGCTCGAGAATCGCGGCCGCGGCGCGTTCTGCGCCGCCGAGACGCAGGCTCTCGTGCACGCGGCGGAACTCGCGCTCGAGCGCCACGCGCTGTGCGCGGTTCTCGAGGACCTCCAGCAGCGCCGCGCCGAGCGCCTCCGGGGTCGCCTGTTCCTGGAAGAACTCGGGCACGATCCGCCGTCCCGCCAGGAGGTTCGGCTGGGAGAAGTACGGCACCTTCACGAGGCGCAGCCGTTTGATCGCAAAGGCGGTGAGCGCCGCGAAACGGTAGGCGACCACCATGGGACGCTTGCACAGCAGCGTTTCGAGTGTCGCCGTCCCGGAGGCCACGAGCGCCGCATCGGCTGCCGTGAGCACCCTCTGAGCCTGGCCGTCCACGACGGTGAGGCCGCCTGCGCCCTGCTCGCGCATCTGGCGCTCGAAGACGGCACGCATCTCGGCGGAGGCCATCGGCGCGAGGAACCTTACCGCGGGCCGGCGTGCCTGCACCCAGCGGGCGGCCGCGAGGAAATCGCCCGCGAGCCGCTCTACCTCCCCGAGGCGGCTCCCCGGCAACAGCGCGATGACGGGCGCGGCGGGATCCACCCCGAGCTCGCGCCGCGCGCGCGACTGATCGGCATCGAGCGGAATCTGATCCGCGAGCGGATGGCCGACGAAGAGCGCCCGCACGCCGTGCCGTGCATAGAACTCCGCCTCGAACGGCAGCAGGCACAGGACGAGATCACAGGCGCGCCGGATCCGGCGCACCCGGCCCTGGCGCCATGCCCACACCTGTGGGCTCACGTATTGCACGGTCCTGATCCCCGCGCGCCTGAGCTGCCCCGCAAGGCCCAGGTTGAACGCCGGAGCATCGACGCCGATGAAGGCATCGGGCCGCTCGGCCGCAAACCGCGCGCGCAAGCGCCTGCGCAGCGCGATGAGTCGCGGCAGGTGCTTCAACGGCTCGATGAGTCCCATCACGGCGAGCTCGCGCGCCGCCGCCCATGTCTCGCATCCTGCCGCCTGCATGAGAGGACCGGCGACCCCGAAGCACTTGAGGCTCGGCGCGCGCGCGCGCAACGCCCGAATCAGCGCCGCGCCGAGCTGATCGCCCGAGGACTCGCCGGCGACGAAACCGAGGGTGAGCGGGCGGGCGAGGCCGGGCGCGTTCAACGGGTGAGGCTGCGGTCGGAGCGTCCGATGAAATCCACGAGCAGGCCGAGCTCGGGCTGCTCGCGGGCGAGCGCGGTGAGCCGCTCGAGGGCCTCCTCGAGCTTGAGCTCCATGCGGTAGAGAATCCGATAGGCGTGGCGGATGTGGCGAATCTGCTCCGGCGTGAAGCCGCGCCGCCGCAGACCCTCCGCGTTTACCCCGTGGTGCATGGCGGGATTCCCCGTGATGAGGACGTAGGGGGGCACGTCACGGCTCACCATCGCCCCGCCGCCGACGAATGCGTGCGCGCCGATCTTGCAGAACTGGTGCACGGCGCAGAGGCCACCGAGCTGGACCCAGGAGCCGATCTCGACATGGCCTGCGAGCGAGGCGCAGTTCGCGAACACGACGTGATCGCCGATGGTGCAATCATGCGCCACGTGGCTACAGGCCATGTAGAGGCCGTCGCTGCCGAGCGTCGTGACTCCTCTGTCGTGGGCCGTGCCGCGATTGACGGTGCAGAACTCGCGAAAGATATTCCGGTCGCCGATCTCGAGGCGCGTCGGCTCCCCCCGGTACTTCTTGTCCTGCGGCGCATCTCCGATCGAGGCGAACTGGAAGATCTGGTTGTCCGCGCCGATCCGGCTGGGGCCATTGACGACGGCGTGCGGACCGACGCTCGTGCGCGCCCCGATGACCACCTCGGGGCCGATGACGGCGTACGGGCCGACGGTCACATCGCCGGCGAGCTCGGCTCGCGGGGAAACCACCGCTCGCGAATCGATCACCTCGAGGCCTCCGGGGTGAGCATCATCTCGGCGCTCGCGACTTCGTCCGTACCGACGTGCGCCGTGGCGGAGAAGCGCCAGATCCCCTTCAGGCTTCGCTCCAAGCGCACCGCGAGGATGAGCTGATCGCCGGGCGTCACGGGCTTGCGGAACCGCGCCTTGTCGATCCCGACGAAGTAAAACTTCGTGTCATC
>JASHUC010000048.1 GCA_030040235.1 Gammaproteobacteria bacterium
CGCCGCCCTATGCAGGTTCCCAAAAACCGCGATATTCAGCTTCGTGGACTGGACCGACGTGTCTAAAGCCATCCGCGCATGTCGGGCAACTTCGTGATTGTCGCCGGTGAAGAAACAGGTGACGGCCCGAAAGCTGTGCCCGATCGCATCCGCCAAGGGGTCTGCGATCTGCTTAGCCACGTTTTCGAGCTGATCCGTGAGTTCCCTGAAGCCGCGAAGATCCCCGCTGCGGATCCGCCATTTGTACAAGGCATGCAGTAGATAGAACTGCATCCGAAGTTCCCGGAGCTGCACCGCGATATCCAGCGCGCGGTTGAGAGCAGCCCGTGCCGCTGGGACATTCCCCGCGGTTACCATGATCGACGACCCGAATGCCGACTGCAGCTTTAACTCGAGCCGCGTGCCTTGGCTGAGGCCGTCGAGAGCGGGTATCGCGCGTCCCGTCCAGGTGAGGCAGTCGCTCAGTAGACCTTTCTGAATGAACAGACACGAAGATGCGCCGGTCAGTCTCACGCCAAGCGCGATATCTCCTTCGTCCGAAAAACACCAATCGAGCGCGGCCCGTAAATTGGTGAGGTTCGACGCGAAGAAATCGAGCGTCTCGCGGTTCGGAGGCACCAACAGCGAGGCGTCGAACTGCTCCAAAACATGCAGCAAGTGCTCCGAATGGCGGCGTGCAATCTCGAGGCCTTCACCGCTTTCTGTGAGCTTTCGCGATGCGTACGCTCGGGTTGTGTCACGCAGCCGGTAGCGCAGCACATTCGCGCCTTCCGAAATCACGAGCGACTTCTCCACAAGAGCAGCCAGTGTTTCCGCGACCTCCGCGGGGTCGAGGTTTCCGCCGGCCACCTGCAGCGCGGCTTCGAGAGAGAAGCCACCGGCGAAGTCGGCGAGGCGTCGGAAAACCAGCTGCTCAGTCGTAGACAGCAGGTTATAGCTCCAGTCCAGAGTGGCACTGAGGGTTTGATGCCGCGGTAACGCCGTGCGCCGGCCGCGCCACAGTAGGCGGAAGTGTTTGTCGAGCAGCGATGCAGTGCCCTGGATCCCATAGACACCCACACGCGAAGCCGCAAGTTCCAGGGCCAACGGGATACCATCCAGTCGGCGGCAGATCTCCGCTACGACCGGTGCGTCCTCGTCGGTGAGCTGCAAGGCGTGGTTGCTATGGGTCACCTGCCTCACGAACAGCTGCACTGCCGGGAAGCTCAGGGCCTGCGCCGCGGTCAACGACTCCATATAAGCAGGCGGAGACTCCAGCGGCGGCAGGTGATGGACTAGCTCGCCCTCCGCCCGGAGGGCCTCGCGGCTCGTGGCCAGAATATGCACGCGCGGAGCGTCGCGGAAGATATTCTCGGTCAGGTCTGCGACGGCCTGCACGAGGTGCTCGCAGCTGTCGAACACCAATAGCATGCGCTGCTCGCGCAGAAACGTCAGGATGACCGGCAGTGGTTCCTCTGTGACCTGTACGAGACCGAGCTGGGACGCGAGCATACGCCCGAGGAGCCGGGGATCTTCGAGTTCAGCGAGATCGAGGAAGTGAACCGCGCCCTG
Organism: Gammaproteobacteria bacterium; assembly: GCA_030040235.1. The sequence goes on from JASHUC010000048.1 coordinate 1,552, forward strand.
AAATTCAGAGGACAGGCGATGCGCCAGGGCCAAGGCAATGGTGGTCTTCCCGATCCCCCCGGCCCCGACGATGGATACGAACCGCTGCGTTTGCAGCTGCGCGGTAAGCTCGCGAACGACATCGTCGCGACCGACCACCACTAGAGGCTCTCGCGGCAGCTGCGGCGCACCGACGGGTGGATGGCGCCGTGCCGCCGCCTCTTCTGTCCAATCCACCTCAGCAGCGAGGAAGTAGCCACGTCCAGGAACGTTCGTAACGTAGCTGCCTGAGGCGTCCGCGTCACCGAGTACCTTGCGAAGGGCGGCAACGTGAACGCGCAAGCTGACCTCGTCGACGACCAAGGTCCCCCAGGCACCTCGGATAAGGTCACGTTTGCCGACTACTTCCGGCGCGTGCTCGAGTAGCGTGATGAGGATGTCCAGGGCACGGCTGCCGATCTTGAGAGGTTCGCCATTCTTCTCGAGAATTCTCTCGCTAACGTGGAGGCGAAAAGGACCAAACGAGCCAATTCTGCCCCGCGGAATGGATGGCCGAAGCGGAACCAGACCCAGCTTATCCTGGCGTTCCGACGAGCTCATGGTCGAGAGTTGCGTGGGATTTCCCGGCGGCACGTCCGCCGGCCATTCATGTGGGGCTTCGTGCTTATCCACACGCTGCGTCCATGGAAACTGCCTTGAAGGGGAGGTGGACCGCGGAACCAGCCGCTGACGGAGTTACATAATCTGCCTTCTTAAAGCGCGGCCGTCAATGCTCCGGGCTGTGGCACGCGCCAAGCGCGACCGGTACACAGATGCGCTTTGCGCGGGAGCCTCCGCGAAGCGTGCCGACAGCGTTGCCTGGCGAGGACGCGAGCGTGGTCATAGCGGGCGTTCCTAACCTTTCCCGATCCGTCTTGATTGTTAATCCTCGTTAAGTGACGTTAATCGATCAGCCTCTACAATTGATATTCATCGCGTGGGCCATCTACGCTATCAAACTCATCAGCGGGGTCCTGTCGAGGACTCCTGGAGTTAGCGTGGGTTTGCTCGAGAATGCATTGCGTGCCAGTGGCGGACTGGATCTTTGGCGACTGACACGTCGATTCACGGTTCACCTCTCGATCACCGGACCTCTCTGTGCCGCGAAGGGCAGTACCTCGCAGCTGAAGGAGCTGGTAGTTGAGGGACGCACACACATGCAAGAGTTGGAAATGACCGGCTTCCCACGCGCGGATATGCGTGGCCTTTATCGGCCGGCTCGGGTGGCGTTGGAGGCGCAGGACGCCGGACAAATCATGGAGCGCAACGCCTCGCCGGAGGAGTTTAAACGCGGGCTACAATCGCCACATTGGGACGCGTTACAGCTGGCGTACTACTGTGGCTATCTGATCTGGAACTACATGGTCGTGCCATTCATTCTCGCTGATCCGGACTTCGAAGCCGAGGAACTCGGCAAGATTGGAGGAACGAGCGACCGGCGGCTCCAGGTAGTGTTTCCCGGGCGCGTGGTCACTCATGCGGCAACTCAAACATTTTATTTCGACGCTGATGGCTTTCTGAGCAGACAAGAGTATGTGTCGCCGCCTTTAGGTACTGCGCCCATCGCGCAGGTGTTTTCCGCGCATCAGCGGTTCTCGGGGATTCTCGTACCGACGCTGTGCCGGCTGCTGGGCATCGGGGCGGACGGCGTGCCCGTCGCGAAGCCGGCGTTGCTGGATATCGAAATTTTCGACGTCAACTTCGCATAACGACCATCCGCCTCATGCCGTGCACGATCGCCGATGTATGGTCAGATAGCGGAACGTGAGTGCGCAGCACGGCTTCCTCCTTTAACAGAGCTTAACGACGATTAACAAAGCATAGCTGCGGGAAAACCAGAATAAACTGGACCTCAGTCAAGACTTGACTAGAGTCAGATACCGCAGGGTCAGTCTCGCGATTCGCTCGGCGGTGTAGACATCGTCGCGAGCGGACCGTTGATGTGAGGAAAATCCATGGATACGATCGCTTGCCGTCGAAAAGAAGACGAGAGAGTTTCGGGCTCCGCATCCGGCGCGACGAAGCTGAACACGGTGCCGACGATATTCGTGATCCATGATGACTTACCGACCCGGCGAGCGCTCGAATCATTGGTGAGCGGTCGAGGGTGGAACATGCAAACCTATGGTTCGGCGGATGCGTTTCTAAGGCAACAACGCGTGCTCGCCCCCAGTTGCCTGGTCCTCGACCTGAACCTCCCGGACCGCAGCGGATTGGATGTGCAACAGCATCTTCTTGATCGGCGGGAGCTCCCGCTCGTGTTCATCTGCGGGTACGGCGACGTACCGGCGGCGGTTCGTGCAATGAAGGCGGGAGCCGTGGAATTCCTCATGGAGCCGCATTCGGACGAGGAGGTTTCGAGCGCGGTCGAACACGCCATCGAGCGAAGTAGGACGGTGCTCCGGCAGGCAGCGGAAATCAGCGGGCTGCTGCTGCGTTATACGAAGCTGAGCCCACGCGAACGCGAAGTCATGGAGCTGGTGATTTCCGGCCGATTGAACAAGCAGGTCGCTTCCGAGCTCGGAATTTCCGAGGTCACCGTGAAGGCGCATCGCGGCAGAATGATGCAAAAGATGAAGGCCGGCTCGCTCGCCGAGCTGGTACGGATGTCCCTCGCGCTGTGCTCGGGAGCCGCGTGGCTTGCGAGCGCGGAGGAGGGTAGTGGGTCCTTGTCGGGGCACGTAGTCGATGTCGCGCGATCCGGTTGGGCGGCCTTGCAAGATGTGAGACGGCGGCTCGCGGGAGAATTGAATGCCCCTGAGTGGCAACAGGTCAGGGTCGCATAAGGAACATCGATCGGAGCAAGGGAGACGCCTGCCCCTAGCTGGGTCGACGCCGGACTTTGGTCCTCGCTGGCAGCTTCGTTCAAGACGCCGTCGCGACGTGCATAGCAGGCTGTTCGAACGATCGGTAAGTGTGATCCGCGTGAGTAAATTGCATATCCAGGAGAACGTCATGCACGCATTACGAGATGATTATTTCACAGCTTACAGCAACATAAAGCTGACACGCGACGCTGAGGGCGTGTTGGTCGCGCAATTCCATAATAACGGAGGGCCGCTCAACTTCACGGCTGTGGCCCACACCGAAGTCGTCGATGCGTTCTACCGGATCTCGCAAGATCGGGATAACAAGATCGTAATCATGACCGGTGCCGGCGGGGACTTCATGACCGGTGTCGATTGGTCCTCTTTTACAAATGTCTCTGATCCCGGCGTCTGGAGCCAGATCCACGACGAAGGCACTCAGGTCTTGGAGAACATAGCCAACATTCGCGTCCCCGTGCTCGCTGCCATCGAGGGACGGGCCCATATTCATTCTGAGTACGCGTTGCTGGCCGACGTCATTGTGGCGGGCGAGGGCGCGACCTTTCAAGACGTAGGTCACTTCGCGGCGGGAGTCGTTCCCGGCGATGGCATCTTCACAGCGTGGAGCTATCGCGCTGGACCGGGGCGGGCAGAAGCGTTTCTACTCAACCCACATCCGGTCGCGGCGCGTACTGCATCCGAGTGGGGGGTGGTCGCTGAAGTTGTTCCGAATGGGAAGGCGCTGCGTCGGGCGCAAGAGTTGGCAGCGCTTTACCTGAAAGTACCGGAGGTAACGCGGCGCGACACGCGCATCCATTTTATTCGGCCTCTGAAGGAACGCCTCGTTCGGGAAGTGGGCTACGGATTGTCACTCGAAGGAGCGTCCGCTGCGGACCTAGTGAAATCAATGAAAGGACGGGGTTAACCCTAATCTTGCATTCCGCAGCCCTGCTTGATTGCGGGAAAAAATATCAACGCCTGCCCGTACAGTCGGGTGAAGCGCAAGACCACCCCGAGGCACTTGCCGGTGGTGAAGTCGAATGCGACCACTCCGTCCTGTGCGACGCAATAGAGGTGTCCGTCCGGGCCAAGGCGCAGACCGCGCGGCTTGCGAAACTCCGCCACG
>JASHUC010000539.1 GCA_030040235.1 Gammaproteobacteria bacterium
TGTTCCTGCGCGGCAGATAGTCATGACGCTCGATGGCGGCTCGATGCCCGGGCTCGCGGCTCCAGCCTTCGTCCTCACCGGCCCGACCAGTGCGGGCAAGAGCCTCTTTGCGGAGCGACTCGCCGAGGAGCTCCCCGTCGAGATCATCAGCGTGGATTCCGCGCAGGTCTACCGCGGCATGGACGTGGGGACTGCGAAGCCGAGTGCCCCCGTGCGCGCCCGGATTCCACATCATTTGATCGATATTCTCGATCCGGCCGAATCCTACTCGGCCGGCCAGTTCGTTGCCGATTGCGTCCGGCTCATCGCGGCCATCCACGCTCGCGGGCGGCTCCCGCTGCTCGTGGGCGGAACGATGCTTTACCTGCGCGCCCTGCGCGACGGACTCGCAGAGCTGCCGCGCGGCTCGGCGGGGCTGCGCCGCGAGATCGACGCGCGTGCCGCGGCCGGCGGCTGGCCGCGCCTGCACGCCGAGCTTGCACGCCTCGACCCGGAGGCGGCCGCGCGCATCCATCCGAACGATCCACAGCGCATTCAACGGGCGCTCGAGGTGTGCTACGTGAGCGGCCGTCCGCTCTCGCAGCTGCAGCGCGCACGCACGCCCGCGCTCGCGCGTCTGCCTCGCTGGGCGCTTGCGCCCGCGGATCGCGCCGTGCTCCACCGGCGCATCGCGCAGCGACTGTCCCGAATGATGGAGCAAGGCTTCCTGGACGAGGTGGCACGACTGCACGCGCGGGGTGATCTCACGGGGCGACACTCGGCGCTGCGCGCCGTGGGCTACCGGCAGCTCTGGGCCCATCTCGAGGGCCGCTGCGCGCTTGCGGAAGCTCGCGACCGAGCGCTCGTCGCGACGCGGCAACTCGCCAAGCGGCAGCTCACCTGGCTGCGAGCCGATCGTGACATTCGCTGGATCGATCCCGATGCACCCGCTGCCTACGAGCAGTGGAAATGCGAACTGCGTCGCGAGCTTGTCGGGGCTTAGCCGTGGCGCGCCCGCTCATGCTAGAATCGCCTCGGTCATGATGCCTTGCGCGGCGAGGCACGGAGCTTGCTAGGTCGGGGTCCACCGGAAGGGCTTTGCGACTTTTCCGAACAATTAGAAGCCACCAAAACAAGGAGAACCCGATGGCCAAAGGCCAATCGCTGCAGGACCCCTTTTTGAACGCCTTGCGCAAGGAGCGCGTACCGGTATCCATCTATCTGGTCAACGGCATCAAGCTGCAGGGCCAGATCGACTCGTTCGATCAGTTCGTCGTACTGCTCAAGAACAGTGTCAGCCAGATGGTTTACAAGCACGCGATCTCGACGGTCGTCCCGGCGCGCAACGTGCGCCTGCAGGCCGAGGAAGGCGGTACGGCGGCCACGGTGGAGTCGGCCACGGAATGATCGCTGAGTGAGCACTCGGGCCGTCTTGGTGCGCCTGGGCCTCGGCGCGCAGGTCGATCCCGAGGACCTCGAGGAGCTTCGGCAGCTCGCGCGCTCCGCCGGCGCGCAACCGGTGGCCACCGTCACCGGCCGCCGTGAGCGCCCGGACCCACGCTTCTTCGTCGGCAGCGGCAAGGCCGACGAGTTGCGTGCGACGGCCGAGGCGCACAACGCGGATGTAATTCTGGTGGACCACGCGCTGTCCCCGAGCCAGGAGCGCAATCTCGAGTTGCACGTCGGCCGCCGGGTGCTCGACCGCAACGGCTTGATTCTCGACATCTTCGCGCAGCGCGCGCGCAGCTTCGAGGGCAAGCTCGAAGTGGAGCTCGCGCAGCTCAAGCACCTCGCCACGCGGCTGGTGCGCGGCTGGACGCACCTCGAGCGGCAGAAGGGCGGTATCGGCCTGCGCGGTCCGGGTGAGACGCAGCTCGAGACCGACCGTCGCCTGCTCGGGCAGCGCATGCGGGTGCTTTCGCGACGCCTCGCGCGCATCAAACAGCACCGCGAGACGAGCCGGCGCATGCGCACTCAGATTCCCGTGCCGACGGTCGCGCTCGTCGGCTACACCAACGCCGGCAAGTCCACGCTGTTTCGCGCCCTGACGGGTGCCGAGGCATACATTGCCGATCAGCTTTTCGCGACGCTCGATCCGACCGTGCGCGGCCTTCGCCTCCCGGGGGGCACGCCGGTCGTCATCAGCGATACGGTCGGGTTCATTCGCGAGCTGCCGCACGAGCTGGTAGCCGCCTTTCAGTCCACGCTCACCGAGGCGCGCGAGGCAAGTCTGCTCCTCAACGTCATCGATGCGAGCGATCCGCGCCGCGCGACCCATCAGGAGCAGGTCAATCAGGTGCTCGCGCAGATCGGCGCGGGGCACATCCCGCAGATCGTCGTGTACAACAAGATCGATCGGCTCCCGAGCGAGCCGCGCGTAGAGCGCGACGCAGAGGGCCGCGTCGTGGCGGTGTGGATCTCCGCCGCGCGGGAGAGCGGTCTCGATCCGCTCGAGCATGCGATCGCAGAGCGTTTGGCGCGCGCTGCGCGGTGCGCGCGCTTGCGCCTGGCACCGGGCGCCGGAGCGCTGCGTTCGCGGCTCTACTCGCGCGGCGCGGTGCGCGGCGAGTGCGCCCTCGAGGACGGCTCAATCGATCTCGCCGTGGAGCTGCCCGACGCTCAGCTGCTCGAGCTTGCGCGCACGCGCGGCGTGCAGATTCTCGAGATGCAGGGTAGTGATGTGCCTTGTACGCCTGCGGACGTGTACCTACAATCGAACGCTTCCGCGAGCGCGGCCAAACTTTTCTGAGATCCGTTCCGGCCGCCTCGCCATTGGCGCTTGAGCGCGCGGAGCGGTATGGCATGGAATCAACCCGGCGGTAGCAAGAGCCCTTGGGGCCGGCGTCCGGGTACGGGGGGAACCGACCTGGACGAGAAGGTCAGGAACTGGCAGCAGAAGTTTGAGTCGCTGCTGCGCTTTCGCAGTCCCGGAGCCGAAAGCAGCCGGTCGCTCGTCGCGAGCGCCGTCGCGGTCGCCGTCGCACTGTGGCTGGGCAGCGGCTTCTTTCAGGTCGGAGCTGCCGAGCGCGGCGTCATCCAGCGTTTCGGCAAGCTCGAGGAAGTGCGAGCCCAGGGGTGGGGCTGGCGCTGGCCATGGCCCATCGAGACGATCACCAAGGTCAACGTCATGAACGTCGCGAGCAAGGAATACAGCCCGCGCGTGCTCACCGCCGATGTGAGCCTCGTCGAGCTGCGGCTCGCCGTGCAGTACCGCCTCGCTGATCCTCTCAAGGTGCTCTTCGGCGTGCGCAGTCCCGAGGACACGCTGCAGCAGGTAACCGAGAGCGCGATCCGCGAAGTCGTAGGGCGCAGCAACCTTGAGGATGTGCTCGAGGGGGCCACGCGGGAGCAGATCACGCAGCGCGCCAAGGCGCTCATCCAGCGCAGCCTCGATCAGTATCGGACGGGCATCGAGGTGACGACGGTGAATCTCACGGACGTTCAGGTTCCCGATCCCGTCGTCCCCTCGCAGCGGGACGCCAACAAGGCGCTCGCCGATCAGGAGCGCGCGATCAAGGAGGCGCAGGCCTACGCAAGCGGCGTCGTGCCTTCCGCGCAGGGCGATGCGGCCAAGATCCTGCAGGATGCACAGGCCTACAAATCTCGCGTGGTGGCGCTCGCCGAAGGGCGAGCGGCGCTGTTCACGCAGGTCGCGGCCGCGTACGAGCGCGCACCGCAAGTCACCCGGGAGCGGCTCTATCTCGAGACCATGGAGGACATCTTCGGCCGGGCGACCAAGGTCATCGTCGAGCCGAAGACCGGTAGCGGTGGGAACGTGCTCTATCTGCCGCTCGACAAGCTCGTGGACCATCCCGCCGGGGGCGGGGAGTCTCAGCCTGCCGGAGGGGCACAGGGCGCGCTGCCGAACGATACCGAAACGGTCACCATCCAGGGCCGCAGCCGAGGCGAGCGCTGATGTCCACCCGGGTGGTTCTCGTTGCGCTCGGGATCGCGGTGGCGCTGCTCGCCGCGCTCTCTTCGCTTTTCACCGTGAACGAGACGGAGCTTGCCATCCGCACCGAGTTCGGTGCGATCATCGGAGCCGCCTATGAACCCGGGCTGCACTGGAAGTGGCCCTGGGACCAGATCGTGAAGTTCGACCGGCGGGTCCTCACGCGCCGGCCACCGACCGAGAGCTTTCTCACCAGAGACAATCGCGCGCTCAGCGTCGATTTCTACATCAAGTGGCGCGTGCGCGATCCGACGCTCTATTACGAGGCGACGGGCGGCGATGAGATGAGCGCCGGAGATCGCGTCTCGGACATCGTCACGGATGGGATCAAGAGCGTCGTCGCGCAGCGCACGATCGAGCAGATCGTCACCGCGGAGCGGGCCGCCGTCACGAGCGAGATGTTCGCCGGCGCGAGCCATGCGATCTCGGCGCTCGGCATCGAGCTGGTCGACGTGCGCGTGCAACGCATCGATCTGCCGGAGGAAGTTGCCGACCGGGTATACGAGAAGATGAAGCAGGACTTCGCCAAGATCGCGAATCGGCTGCGGGCCGAGGGCGACAGCGCCGCGGTCACGATCAGAGCGAGCGCCGACCGCCAGCGCACGGAGATCATCGCCAATGCCCAGCGGGACGCGCTGCGCATCAAAGGGGCCGCGGATGCGCAGGCCGCCGACATCTACGCGCACGCCTATAGCTCGAATCCCGACTTCTACGCGTTCTACCGCAGCCTTCAGGCCTACGAGCGCTCGCTCGGACAGACGAGCGACGTGTTCGTGCTCTCGCCCGACAGCGAGTTCTTCAAGTATATGAAGGATCCGGGCAGTCCCCGGCGCTAACCCTTAAGGCTCGGGATCGGGCAGTCCGGCCGCGACCCTTGCAACATACCTTTCGAGGACCACTCGTGTGATGTTCCGATTCTCCGATCTCGTCGCGGCGCTCGCGCTTTTGTTCGTGTTCGAAGGCATCATGCCGTTCGTCAATCCCGGGGGGCTGAAGAAGACGCTCGCAAAGCTGCTCACCGTCGGAGATCGAGAGCTGCGGATCGCGGGCCTCGGCAGCATGCTCGTCGGGGTGCTGATTCTGTTCCTGGTGCGATAAGCCGGCATGGGCAAGTTCATCGTCGTGATCGGCACGCAGTGGGGCGACGAGGGTAAAGGCAAGATCGTCGACCTGCTCGCGGAGCACGCTGCCGCCGTGGCGCGCTTTCAGGGCGGACACAACGCCGGACACACCCTGGTCATCGGGGGCCGCAAGACGGTGCTCTCGCTCATCCCCGCAGGGATCCTGCGCGAGCGGGTCCGCTGCTTCATCGGCAACGGGGTGGTGCTCTCGCTCGAGGCGCTGCTCGCGGAGGCCGTGATGCTCGAGGGGCAGGGGGTCCCCGTCTTCGAGCGGCTGCGGGTTTCTCCCTCCTGTCCGCTCATTCTGCCCTCGCACGTGGCCCTCGATCGCGCACGCGAGCACGCCAAGGGGCCGAACGCGCTCGGCACCACCGGGCGGGGCATTGGTCCGGCGTACGAGGACAAAGTCGCGCGGCGTGCCGTGCGCGTGGCTGATTTGTTCCAGCGCGATCGCTTTGCGGCGAAGCTCGGTGAGGTGCTCGACTTTCACAATTTCGTGCTGCAGCAGTACTTCGGTCAGCCGCCCGTGGACTTCCAGCGCACACTCGATGAGCAGTGGTCGCTCGCCGAGCGCGTGCGCCCGCTGGTGGTCGACGTGAGTCAGGCGCTCAACGCGTTGCGTCTCGCCGGAGCGAACGTGCTCTTCGAGGGGGCACAGGCTGCGATGCTCGACGTGGATCTCGGCACCTACCCGTACGTGACCTCATCGAACACCACCGCGGGATTTGCAGCCACCGGAACCGGCATCGGGCCGCGTGTCTTCGATGAGGTGCTCGGGATCGTCAAGGCCTACACCACCCGGGTGGGAGCGGGCCCCTTCCCGACGGAGCTCTTCGACGACAACGGTGAGCATCTTGCGAGCGTCGGCCACGAGTTCGGCTCGGTGACAGGACGGCGGCGGCGTTGTGGCTGGTTCGATGCGGTCGTGCTGCGGCGCTGCGTCGTGCAGTCGAGCGTCACGGGTCTTGCGATCACGAAGCTCGACGTTCTCGATGCGCTCGAGACCATTCGGATCTGCGTGGGCTATCGCATCGGGCAGGAAACCGTCGCGGATGCGCCGCTATTCTTCGATGCCTATGCCGAAGTCGAGCCTGTCTACGAGGAGCTGCCCGGCTGGAAGCGATCGACCGTCGGCATCACGCGCTACGGCGATCTGCCGCTTGAAGCGAGGCGCTATCTCGAGCGGATTGGCTCGCTCGCCGGAGTGCCCATCGAGATGATTTCGACCGGCCCGGGCCGGGAGCAGACGATCGTGCTGAGGCAGCCGTTCGGCGGGCCGCGGTCCGAGTGAGCGCAGGCGAGAGCCGGGCACGCAATTTGCGGCCTCGGTTCGGGCCGCCCGAGCCCCACCGCAGGGGAGCGTATCTCGCGAGGGGGCGATCGAGAGGGCCAGCGACGGTTTGCGGCGTCGCATCTTTGAGACAAATCGGGATTACGGTCAGGGATATTCGGCGGTGAGGGCGGGCGGCGTCAACCGAATCGCAAGGCGAGCGCTACATCCATGAAGCGTGGTGGGGAACGAGCCGGACGTCACACTTGTCGGATGATTCGCTAGTATCATGATGATTTCGTTCAGGCCATGGTAACAGTCGGTAATATCGCGCCGGTTTCCTCGAGGGGAGTGAGTCGTCACATGAGCATCCGATCACGTGCCTGGAGTTTCCTCGCCGGCCTCGCGGTACTGAGCCTTGCCGCGGTGCCCGCGATGGCAGGCCTCGGCGGGAACATCACCTCGGTGCAGGCCGACCGCGCCGAGATGCGGGCGCAGATGCGAGTCACCACGCCCACGGTGGGCTACTCGGTGGAGCAGATGCAGCTTCCCGGCGGTACGGTGCTCAACGAGTACGTCTCCCCGAGCGGCACGGTGTTCGCCGTGAGCTGGTCCGGCCCGACCAAGCCTGATTTGCACCAGGCTCTCGGGAGTTATTTCCAGCAGTACGCGGCGGCGCGACAGCAGGTGGTGCACACGACGGGTATGCGGCGCCACTTCCAGGTGACGCAGCCCGACCTGGTCGTCGAGTCCAGCGGCCGGATGCGCCAATTCTACGGGCGCGCCTATGTGCCGTCGCTCCTGCCGCCGAACGTGACTGCCGCTGACATTCGTTAGGCCAACCCCACGGCCGGACAGGGAAACCAGGTCTCAATTCACCTTTTAACGCGCTGCAACGCTGGAAGACCGCTATGCGTCAATTGACCGTTCTGTCGCTCGCAATGGGCACCATCGCGGCTTTTACCCTGGGACTCAGCGCCTGTGGAGGCGGTGGTGGTGGCGGTGGCAGCACCAGCACCAGCACCAGCACCAGCACGAGCACCAGCACGAGCGCTGCGACCGGCGCGAACGTCGCAGCTGCCGAGGTCGATAGCGGTCCATCCGGCGTCAATGCGACCGACACGCTTTACGTGACGGTCACCGTGTGTGCGCCGGGCAGCACGACCAACTGCCAGACCATTCCCGATATCCAGGTCGACACGGGCTCCTACGGCTTGAGAATCATTGGCTCGGTGCTGAATGCTTCCCTGGCGAGCGGGCTGACGGCGGAGACGGAGAATGGGACGGCGCTCGCCGAGTGTGCCCAGTGGGCCGACGGCTACAGCTGGGGTCCGCTCTACACGGCGGACGTTCAAATTGCGAGCACGACGTCCGGGCAGATGGAATCGGCCTCGAGCGTTCCGGTGCAAGTGATTGGGTCCTCCAGCTACTCGACCGTGCCGGCAGATTGCGTGAACACCGGTCCGAACGGCGAGGAAGATACGGTCGCCACCTTCGGTGCAAACGGCATCATTGGAGTGGGGCCGTTCGCACAGGACTGCGGAGGCTCGTGCGCCAGCGGGAATGGAATCGAGGCGACCTACTACACCTGTCCCACCGCGAGCACCTGCACGGACGTCGTCTCGGGCTCAGGCGCCAATACCGTCTACGTGACCGTGCCCGAGTCGCAGCAAGTGAGCAACCCGATCGCCTTCTTCGCCACGGACAACAACGGAATCATCATCGAGCTGCCTTCGATCCCGGCAGCCGGGCAGGCCACCGTCAGCGGCACACTCATATTCGGTATCGGGACGGAGAGCAACAACGCGCTCGGGAGCGCAACCGTCTTCAATGCAAGCCCCAACTACGGCACGATCGTGACCGTATTCCCCCCAAGCGGCAGCACCGACAGCACCGTTCTGAACGGCAGCTACTTCGATACCGGCTCGAACGGATTGTTCTTTGCGGCCCCTGCGGTCGATGCAAGCCTCCTTCCCGCCTGCACCAACAGTACGGGCTTTTACTGTCCGACCACGACTCAGACGTTCAGTGCGACGATCGAGGGCTGCAGCGCAACGACGACGAATGCCGGGGATCTCGACTGCTCGGTCGCGACGAGCGGGACTGAGAATGTGTCCTTCAACGTGATCGACGCCGACACCGCCAACGGCGCGAACACGGCCTTCAACGATATCGCGGGCTCACTACCGTCCTCCTCGGCGAGCGGCACTGGGATCACGGGCGTATTCGACTGGGGTCTGCCGTTCTTCTTCGGCCAGAACGTGTACGTTGCGATCGCCTGCCCGGACGATGACGGTGTGTCGAACTGCGTGGCCGGAGCGCCGTTCTTCGCGGTAACCCCGGCGCAATAGGGCGCGAAGGAGCGCCGTTCCGATTCGCGAGCGATTGCAGGCCGACGCCGTCGGCGATTTGCCGCAGGTTCGATGGCGCATGCGCAGAGCCTTGCGGAGCGTCCGCGCGAACATGCGCTACCGCGTGGGGCGCGCAGTGGCCGCGCTTCTCGGCCCGCGCCGCTACCGCGAGCGGCTGAATCCCGGCGAGATCAAGAGCGTTCTGATCTGCCGGATCAACGCCCGGATGGGCAACGCGCTCTTTATCACCCCGCTCATCCGCGCAGTCCGCGAGCTGCTTCCGCACGCCTCGATTGACCTCGCGATTGCCTACCCCTGTGCGGATGACCTTCTCGGGGCGGTGCCCGGCGTGCGTGTGCTCGGCTTTCCCTACCGCGGTGCAGGTCTCGCTTGGCGCTACATCGCCGCCATTCGCCGTGTGCGCCGCCGGCGCTTCGACCTCGTCATCGATCCCGTCGCGAACTCGACGGGCGGCCGGACGGTGCTCATGGCCGCTCGCGCCCGGTACCGGCTCGGGTATGCGGGCGATTCCCAGTGGGCGCCCCTCAGCCATGCGGTGCCGTTCCCGGAGGGAATCCTCCATCAGGCTGCACAGCCGGTCTATCTGCTCCACCATGCCCTCGGCGCGACGTTCGATCCGGGCGCCGTGAAACTATGGCTGCCGCTCGAGCGAGAGGAAATCGAGGCCGGGCGTCTCCTCGCGGGCGCCGCGCTGCGCTCCAGCGGTCACTCGGGGGCGCCTGCGCAGGCTTTCGGCTTCTTTGGACACGCGACGGGTCTCAAGCGCATCGGGAAGGAGTACTGGCGCGCGTTTTGGGATTGTTTTCTCGCGTTGCAGCCGGAGGCGACTCCCCTCGAGTTCCTGCCTACCCCCGAGAGCGCGCCGACCGATCCGCGCTGCGCGGGGGTGCATATCCCATCGCCCCGAGCGCTCGCATCCGCGATGGCCGCGACGCGTATGTTCATCTCGGGTGATGCCGGTCCGATGCATCTGGCGAGCTCGCAGGCCGTACCCACCATCGCTCTGTTCTGCGCATCCGAACCGGCGCTCTACCGCCCGCTCAAGCCCTGCGACCTCGCGCTCGAGCTCCGGGCCTGGAGTCCGCAGGCCGTGGCGGAACGTTGCGCGACGATCTGGCGGCAGTCAGGTGAGCCGGCAGCGGTGCGCGCATGAGCTCGCAGTCCGAGCGACGCGGTCTGCGCGATACGGCGGGCCTCTTTCCAACCGGTGTCGCGATCGTCACGGCCGAGGTACAGGGAGAGGTGCATGCGATGACGGTGAATGCCGTCACCTCACTCTCGCTCGATCCATTGCTGATGCTCTTCTGTCCATCGAAGAAATCGCGCCTCGCCCAGCGCCTCTCCGAGGTGAAGCAGTTCACGCTCAACTTTCTGCGCGAGGAGCAGGAGGCCTTGTCGAGCTACTTCGCTGGAGGCTGGCGGGACGGAGCGGCTCCGCCGTTTCGGTTCGTACCCTCCCGCGCCGGCCCGCGGCTCGAGGGCAGTCTTGCTTCGGTCGGGTGCGAGCTCGGGCAGGTGGTCGACGGCGGCGATCACTGGATCGTGACGGGGCGCGTGGTCGCGATGCACCGCGGGATCGAGCCGCACCGGCCGCTCGTGTTCTTCGCCGGCAAGTACCGGGCAATGGACTTCGCTGCCGGCACTCCGGCGCCGGATCTCACGCGCGTCATCGACGAGCCACCGCATATTTTTTATCCAGATGCGCCGTAAGACACCGGCCTTCAGGCTGGAGATATAAGGCGTTTCCATGCCAAGATCGCCAACCGCAGGAGGGACTTCTTGCACCGATGCTCTCACGCGCTCGTGCGCTCGCACGGCGCGATCTTCGTCGGCAACGTGAATGCCTCCGCCCTCACCCAGACTCGATGCGCCAAGTCGGTGCTAGATGCCGGGTGGAGCGCATTCAGACACATGCTCCGGTACAAGTGCCATCGGGCAAGAGTCGTGTTTCAGGAGGTCGATGAAGCGGGCTCCACCCAGACCTGCTCAGTGTGCCACGCACGCTGCGGCCCCAAAGGTATCGCGGGTCTTGGAATAAGAGGCTGGACGTGCAGCGGCTGTGGCGAGGTTCATGACCGCGATATCAACTCTGCACGGATCATCCTCGCGGCGGGACGTCGCCGTCTTGCAGAAGGAATCCTCGCCCTTCCAGCGAAAGCGGCGGCCTGAGAGGGCCCAGGGCGAGGAGGACGTCAACAGCTATGAAGCGACCGGTCCGGCATCGATTCGACCGCCACATCGATGCTGCGCTCGAGCCGCACGACACGCTCGGCGACGTGCTCGACCTCGTGCAGGTAATCCACAAGCGTCGCCTCCTGCGCCGCGTGCTCAAAGTGCTGCTGCTTGATCCAGCTCAGGTACTTGCCCGTCCAAGCCGTAGTGCCCTGAGGAGCACGTCGTCCCTGGCGCAGCAGGAACTTGCCGAGCCGATGACGCGCCCGCAGCTGATCGCGCTTGGCCGCCAGCCTCGCACGCACCAGATCGCGCAGCGCCTCGTGCGCCGCATCGGGCACCCACACCGCCGTCAGATCCCCACCGCGATAGCAACGCGCCAGCTTCTCGGCATCGCGCCGATCGGTCTTCACCCGATCGCCCGCCTTCACCGGCACCAGCGTCGGGGCTACCACCTCGCAGTGCACCCCCAGCTCACTCAGCTGCCAGTACAGCACATACCCCGTGGGGCCGGCTTCGTAGCAAACCCGCAGCTGCCCGGGCTTGCCGAGCTTGCCGATCAGGCGGCGCACCGACTCGGGTCGGTTGGGAATCGTCCCGACGCTGCGCACCTCGCCGCCCGCCTCAGCTACCGCCACCGCAATACTCTCCGCATGGACATCCAAGCCTACAAATCGTACGTTTCTCATCGCCGGCTCCCATTTGCATGCGGCTCTGCGCCGCGGTCTTTCCCGATTCGCAGCGTAATCCGCGATGCTGCAAATCGGGAGCCGGTCGCTTCATTGTGACTAAACTGATTTGCGTAGCGTCGCCAACTTCGCAGCGTTCGCGGCGGCCGCGCTGGTCCCGGCCGCGCTCGCGGCGCTCAACTACTGGATGCTCGGATTGCGTCCCGGGCTCGCGTTGCAGCTCGGGCTCGCGGTGCTGCTTCTGTGCGCAACGGCCGTGATCGTGCTCGGAATTCCCGCCGTGCTGGTGCTGCGGCATCT
>JASHUC010000540.1 GCA_030040235.1 Gammaproteobacteria bacterium
TTTTTCGCCTCTTCCTCCGAGACAGACGGGGAAATGACGATGTCCTCGCCGGGCTTCCAGTTGACCGGCGTTGCGACCTTGTGCTTGGTGGTGAGCTGCAGGGAGTCCACCAGCCGCAGCACTTCGTCGAAATTGCGGCCCGAGCTCATGGGGTAGATGAGCATCGCCTTGATGAGCTTGTCGGGACCGATCAGAAACACGGTGCGCACGGTCTGATTGTTTGCCGCAGTGCGGCCCTGACTGGTCGTGCCCGACTCGGCGGGCAGCATCTCGTAGAGCTTCGCCACCTTGAGATCATGATCGCCGATCAGCGGGTACCTCACGGTGCCGCCGGTCGCCTTGACGATATCGCCCGTCCAGCGCTCGTGGTCCGCGACCGGATCGACCGAGAGGCCGATGATCTTGGTGTTGCGCTTGGCGAATTCGGGTTCGAGCTTGGCAAGGTAGCCGAGCTCGGTGGTGCAGATGGGGGTGAAATCCTTCGGATGGGAGAACAGCACAGCCCACGAGTTGCCGAGCCACTCGTGAAAGCGGATGTGCCCCTGGGTCGTATCGGCCTCGAAGTCCGGCGCGCGATCACCAATTCGCAGTGACATCTCGAGATCCTCCGTCGAAAATCCGCCTTCCCTGGGCATCGCTCGAAGCCTACGGCTCCGGCGCCCTCGAAGAGCGTGTTCTTGGACCCGCAAATGTATCACCCGGGGGCACAGCCCGGCTAATGCGGGACGGTTGGATGAACATGCTACGCGGTTATTTGCGGCTCGAGACGAGGACGATCGAGCACTCCGCGCGCTCGAGCAAGGTTACGGCCCGACCTCGCGCATCCGGCGCGATACGGGCAGGCAAGCCGCCAGGCTCAGGGTCGTGGCAGGAGCCCGACCCGAGCTTCGGATCAGATCAGTTCAGTTGGGGGGCTCGGCGCCCGGATGCGGATCGGCCAGCGGGAAGGTTTTCGCGCCCGCCGGCGAGGAGACCGCAGGGGAGCTCGGAGCGCTCGTGCTCGTGCCGGCCTCGGAGCTCGGCAGGCTCGATCCCGTACCGACCGGCGCGGCCGAAGCCGAGGCCGGCAGGTACGTGCGCGTCGCCGTATAGATCGTATCGAGGAAGCGCCGTGCGATGTCGTCGGTCGTGGTGACCGTGCCGTTCACGATGTCGGCGGCATCCACCGAGCCGCGATTGTAGAAGCGAGCATCGGCACCGGAGTCGATGGTGATGGCGGCCCCACTCAGGGCGACCCCCGCGAACAAGCCGCGGCTGCGCGAGTAGGAGTAGACCTCCGAGGAGACCGTCGGATCGGTCGCGGCCGTCGCCTGGCGGCCGACCGGACCGGCGGCGACCGAAGCGTCCGCACCGAGGGTGAGCTTGCCGCTCGCGATCTTCTCGATGCTGCGCTTCGTCGTGAACACGAGCACCACGTCGGTCGATTGCACGCCCCACTGGAATCCGAAGCTGCCACCGGTGAGATTGATGAAGACCGGATCGCTGAACCGGCCGTCATCGCCGCGTACGACGAGCACTCCGTTGCCTCGCGAGCCCCCGAAGAAGAATGCGGCCTTGGTCACGTCCGGAACGATGGCGATACCATAGGCTCGCTCGAGCAGGCGTTGTGGTACGAACTGATCCGGTGCCCCACGCAGCTCCCTGAGCACTTGTCCGGCGGTGAGCAGGCGCGCCTCCTCGCGGCCCTGTGCGTAGACGGTACTGGCGCCGAGCGCCAAGACGATAGAAACTAATCCGAGACACAGACGATTGTGCATCCGGCGATCCCCTGTCTGTAATTGCCGACGCTGCATCGCGCCGGCGGACCATCCCTGCTCAAGCTTACTCCACCTCAACGACATTTGGGACTCCACCGCATGAGATTGTCACTCGCATTCTTCGCGCTGCTCACCGCGGCGGGAACTCTGGCACCCGCGCACGCGGAGTGGCTCTACCGCGAGGCGCCGATCATGGGCACGCGCTGCGACGTGAAGCTGTGGACGGACGATCACGCCAAGGGCGAGGCGGCGATCGATGCCGTGTTTGCCGAGTTCCGCCGCTTCGACGCGCGGATGAGCACCTTCAAGCCCGACAGTGAGGTGTCGTACGTGAACGCCCACGCCTCGGAGCATCCGGTGAAGATTTCGGCCGAGCTCTACGACATCACGCAGATCGCGCTCGAGTACTCGAAGATCACGCACGGCACCTTCGATATCACCTATGCGAGCGTCGGTTACCTCTACAACTATCGCGAGCGCATCCGGCCGAACGATGCGGCGATCGCGGCGCATCTGCCCGCGATCGGCTACCGCCACGTGCACCTCGATCCCAAGGCCCGAACGATCTTCTTCGACCGGCCCGGCGTGCGCATCGACTTCGGCGGTCTCAAGGGCTACGAGGTCGATCGCGGCGTGGCAGTGCTCAAGAAGCTCGGATACACGCACGCGATGGTGAATGCGGGCGGGGACACGCGGTTCATAGGCGATGAGCGCGGCAAGCCGTGGATTGTCGGCATCGCGGATCCCGATGATCCTCACGACTGGAACAAATCGGCCTTGAAGCTGCCGATCACCGATGCGGCGATCTCCACCTCCGGCGACTACGAGCGGTACTTCGACGAGGGAGGGACCCGCTACTACCACATCCTCGATCCGAGGACCGGCAGATCGCCCCATGTCGTGCGCAGCGTCACCATCATCGGGCCCACCGCGACGCGCACCGATGCGCTCACGAAGAGCGTATTCGTGATGGGCGTGCCGAAGGGGATCCGGTTCATCGACACGCTCAACGACGTGGACTGCATCGCCATCACGCCCGACCGGCGGATCTGGTACTCGAAGGGACTCGCGCCGCCCAGGTGACGGACGCGGCAGGAGGCCCGATCCCGAACCATCGACTAGAACCAGAGCGAGATGTAGAACTGGTAGATGCGGATATCGACCGAGTAGAGCGGCGCGTCGAGGATCGTGTAGCCGGTCGCCGGATCGACCAGCAGCGCGTTGCGGAAGTCCTCGTAATCGATCCACATCCGGTCGTAGCGGAGGTTGGCCGTGCTCTTCTGGATCCAGGGCACGTGCGGGATCGTGAACTGATAGCTCACCCCGGCGCCGACCGAGTAGCTGTAATAGGTGGACAGCTCCCGGTTGCGCGACATGAAGTTCTGCTGATCGGCAAAGAGGAACGCGTTGCTGTAGAAGCTCGCCCCGGTCTGGTTGTAGTAGCGCAGCGCCCCGTCGAAGGTCCAGTTGCGCCACGGATGGGTATACCCGAGCTGCGAGGTGTTGGCGCGGATCCCCCAGGTGTCGAAGTAGTAGCGGTACTGCAGGTCGAGCGCCGCGTGCCACGGAAGGTAGTACTTGTAGTCCCCGCCGATCGCATTGCTGGTGCGTGTGTTCGGGTCGGTCTCGGGCTCGGTGCTGAAGCCACGCCCGGAGGTGGGATCGAGGTAGATGATGTCGCGATACGGGTTACTGAGCCAGCCCTGATCGGTGATGATCTCGTCGTTCACCGCGAGGATCGAATTGCGCGTGAGGATCTGGCTTACGCCCACCCCGTACGAGCGCTCGTCCATATCCTTCTCGCCGAAGGTCGGGTCGTGGATCTTGTCCTCGCACTCGCCGGTCGAGGAGTGCATGGCGCACTCCATTTTGAACACGTCGTTCCAGGTGCGGTGGAACGTCATGCTGACGGTCGTGAGGTCCCCGAACATGTCCTCGCTGATCGCGAAATTGGCGGTGTTCGAGGTGTAGTCCGGCTCGTAGCTGTGCGTGTAGCCGACCGAGTAGGTGGTCTTGCCGGAGAGATACTCCACCGAGGCGGTGTCCTGCGTGCGCTGCTCGACGTACGGGCTCGCATACAGCATCACGTCGATGGAGGCTCCCGAGACCACATCCGTGAGGTGGCTGTACTGGATCGATACCTTGTCGCCGACTTTCTTGCGAATGAGCCAGGTCTTGCCGTCGATCACCTGACCGCCGCCCACGTACTGACTGGAGCTGTATTCCACAGTGTCCTCGGGCAGCACGGCCGTACGGCTCGCGGAGCTGTAGAGCGTCGCGACCACGACGGTGACGAGCGCGACACGCAGGGCGCAAGAGGCCGAACGCTGCCGGCTGGAGCGCGGCGCCGTTAGTTGCATCCGCATCCACCACCCGTAGCACCCGTCGCCCCGCGCGCCGCGTTGCGCACCTCGTAGACGTGATCGAGGAACAGGTTCTCGACCGGATCGCCGTCGAAGCTCATGATCGGATCGGCGAGATGCTCGCGCTCGTACGGCTTGACCCACGGGTGGATCGATGAGCACCCCCCGAGTGCGAACGAGGCGACGGCCAGGACGAGCACGCTCACGGTACGGGGGGTGAGGCGCATGATCTACTCCTGAACCAGGGCTCGAATCTCATTGAGGTATGCGTTCTCGTCGCCGGGCTTGTATCCCTGGTGGAGCATGCGCACGTTGCCGTTGCGATCGATGAACACCGTGGTCGGCATGCCCGGGACGCCGTACAGCTTGCTCACGATGCTCTGGGTATCGAACAGCACGGGGAAGCTGACCGGGGTTTGCTTGAGCCACTCCTCGGCCGACTTGCGGTCCGGCTCGACGTTGACTCCGATCAGGCTGAACCCGAGTTTGCTGTAGTGCTTGTAGATGTTGTCGAGCAGCGGCATCTCCTGACGGCAGGGACCGCACCAGCTCGCCCAGAAGTTGATCATGACCACCTGTCCCTTGAACTGGGAGAGGCTCACGACGCCGCCGTTACGCGCCGGCAGGCTGAAGGCGGGCGCCGGACCCTGCGGAATTCCCGCAAGAGTGGGCACCGCGACGATGAGCGCAGCGAGGCTCGCGATGAAGATCCGGTTCATCTCAAACTCCTTTTGCCGCAATTGCGGCTTCGCTCAAAAGAAAAAGGTGAGTCCGACGTGTGCCTCGAGATTGCTCGCGAGCTTCTCGACGCCGATCACGTCGGAGTTGTACACGCGGTCCTCCACCGCGACGTGCACCGCGACCCAGTCCGCGGGCAGGATCTTGTACCCGGCACCGAAATTGACCGTGAATTTCTGGTCGCCGCCGAATTGGGTGCTGCCGACGCCCGCCAGCACGTACAACGAGCTGATCAGGGCGTAGTTGCGACCGAGGAACACCTCTCCGGGCAGCAAGTTGTAGCCCACCGACAGGTCGTAGTACTTGAACCACCTCTCACTGTCCGTAAGCAGTTGGATATTGCTGAGGACCTCGAAGCTGGTGAGGCCTCCCTTGGAACGTCCCGCCTCGGCCTGGAAGAAGAAGTCCTCGCTCACGTGATAGGCCGCCTGAACCCCGTAGACCGGGTGCGCGCCGAAATCCTCGATGTTGAGCGTGCCGAAGTAGCCGCCGACCTCGATGTCCTGGGAGCGGATCTTCGGCACCTTCACCGGCTGCCGCTCGACCTCGGGCTGGATCACCCGTGGGGGGTTGTCGGAGTCGGACGCCGTCCCCAAAGAGGAAGAGGATGAGGATGAGGATGAGGACGACGACTGACTGCTCGCGGCGCTCGTCTGATCCTGGGTGCGCGGCTGCCCGCCCCCGAACAGGTGGCGCACGGTTGCGCAACCCCCGAGGCTCGCGGCCAGGACTACAAGAAGAACGCGATACCGAATTTCCATTCGTCTACCTGCTGATTCTCATTGCGCTTGGTGAAGACCATGTGGTTCTTGTATTCGCCGCGCAGGAACAGCCGCCGCGTCAGATAGAGGCGGAAACCTGCGCCGACGAACGCCGACTGATCGGTCGTGTCGGAGGGCTGAAGGAGCGTCACTTTCGGCTGGGTGTACACGATGCCCGTGCCGAGGCTCACGAACGGCGAGAACCGCTTCTCCGGCAGAAAGATGTGCGTGAGGGCGAGGTCGGCCGTCGTGCCGTTCGCCACGGTCCCGAGAAACTCCGCGACCGACAGCTCGAGCTGCAGATTCGGCACGAGCGTGACGGCCGCATACGCCGAGAACGCGGAGGCGCCGCCGTAATCGCCGTACGGAAAGACGCCCACCTCGAAGCGATGCGCGCTGAAGCCTGCCTGATCGCCGAAATTGAAATGAAACGGCGTCCCGTCGGCGAGCACCGTGTTCTGCATGTCCTTCGCCGAGACCCATCCCTCGACCCCGCGCGCCGCGCGCACCTTGAACCAGTCGGTGCGGCGTTTGATCACATCGACGCTCGCATCGCGCTCGACGACATAGAACACCGGGTAGCCGCGCCCAGGCCCCGTGTGCAGCTCCAGATACGGCGCCGCGACGAACACCTGCAGGTACTCCGGCGCGGACCGCGCCAGGGGGGCGGCGAGGAGGATGAGCAGGCATAGGGCGAGGCGAATCGGCGGTGGGCGCAAGGGTTTCCTGACTAGTTGTTGTTGAGCTGCGTGGCCGCATCGAACGGGCTGTTGAAGTACTGCGCGCCGATATCGACCCACTCGGAGATGATGCGCAGCTCCGAGGGGCTGAGAAGCCCCGCGTGGGTCGCATCGGTCGATGTGGGCCCGAGCAGATTGAAGAACACCGTGGAGTCGTGCGCGTCGCCGGGGATGAGCGGACCGGGCAGCATGACCGGCACCTGCGTCGGCTGGCCGGTGGTCGGATCGATCGGGCCGGCCTGGGTGACGGGCACGAGCACGCCGTTCACGAGCTCCAGCTCCTGGTGAGACTCGAGCAGATCGATATAGGAGGTGACTTGGGTGTCCGCGGGCAGGGCCGAGAGGGCGGGGCTCGTCAGATCGAGGTTGCCCGCCGGCACCTGGGCAATGCCGTTGGCGTTCGAGGGGGCGTGGCAGTTCGTGCACGTGTCGTTCACGACGGTGCCGTTCGTTTCCGTGATCATGCGCGACGCCTCCCAGATCGGCTGGATATGGTCCGGGTAGTCGATGATGACCATGCAGTTGTAGGCCCATCCCGCCAGGCAGTTATCCGTCGTGGGCGCAGGCTCCGTGGCGGGTTGCTGCAGATAGCTGTACGTGATCGCGGGATTCGCGGTGAGGCCGGTACCGTTGGTGTTCGTCCAAACGTCGGTGTAGAGCACCTCGACGTTCGGCATCATCTGCAGGCAGGGCGGATTGTCGTTCGCGCAGCTCCACGTGCTCAGCGCTTCGGCCATCGTCTCCCCGGCGGAGGTCGGCGGGAAGGTCGGCACGGAGTTGGTCCATGCGCCCGCCGCAACCTCGGCCGAGGTCGCTCCGTCGTCGGGCGAGGCATTGAACACGTCCTGCCGGCCGTGCGAATGGGCCGTTTGGCCGGCGGGCGGATTTTGCTGCGCGGCCGGCGTGTGGCAGCCGTTGCACTTCACGACCTCGCCCGGAGCGACCTGCAGCCAGGCGTTGTGCGTCGGGAAGATCCGCTGCGCATTGGCATCGAGAACGCTGATCTGGAACGGTACGTTCGCCGGCACCTGGATGTACACCGAGCCGTCGGGCTGGACGGGCACATAGCCGAAGATCGCCCGCATGTAGTTGGTGACGCCGAACGCGGCGGTCGGCAGATTGAGCTTGAGGAAGGCCGGATCGGGCTGCGGCACCGGGGTCTCGATGCGCACGAAGCGCGCCGGACGCTGGGTGGCCGGCACGGCTCCGTTCGCCAGCGCCTGGATGTTCGGCTGAGCCTGATTCGTGAGCGCGGCGACCTCGTCGGTGCCGTCGAAGTCGTAGACGCTCTTCACGTCGATCGCGCCGACGTTCGAATTGTAGAAGGTCTCGTTGAGCGTCGGCCCCGGAACCCCGTTTTGCACGCCATCGAGGATCACCGCCGGTAACGCTCGGGGCTGTGCTGCGACGACATCCGTGATCATGATGCCGTCGGTCGGTTGCATGATCGGCTGCAGAGTGTTCGTCGAGGGGTCGAACATCCAGAGGCTATAAAGAGGAGGCGCATCGGTTGCGGTGGGGCTCGCGAGCGCGGTCGGCGTGCAGGGCACGATCTGATTCGTCGTCGTATCGAGCAGCCTGCACTGCGTCCAGCTCACGAGGATGCGGCCCGTGCCGTCCCAGAGCGGGAATCCGTCGTAGAAGCGCCCCCCCGGCGAGGGTCCGGGGATGGTGAGCACCTCGTAGGTGGTGGCGGGTGTCTGCGCGGGCCCGGTCGCTCCGGGATCGGCGAGCGTCGGCTGGGTGTTCTCGACGTAGTCGTCGGTATCGATCTCGACGAGATCGCCGCCGAAGTCGGTGCCGAGTGGGGCGGTCGCGCTCTCGGTGCCCGTGAAGGGGCGGATGAGGGCGAGGATCTTGCCGCTTTGCATCTCCTTGGCCTTCACGAACTCGATGGTCGCATCCGCGTCCGTGGTTCCGTTCGGCCCGGTCTGGTGGCTGTTCGCTCCGTACAGCAGCTGCAGATTCGTGCCGTCGGGATTGGCGGTGTAGAGCTGCATGCCGTCCTTGCCCGGCGGATCGTCCCAACGCGTCCACATCACCTCGCCGCTCATGAGGACCGAGGGGTCGCGGTC
>JASHUC010000541.1 GCA_030040235.1 Gammaproteobacteria bacterium
GCGGGCGTGCGGACCATGCAGGATTTCGAGCGCGTCGCCGCAGAACGCATCAAGCACAAGCTCGCGAGCAAGGACGACGTTCCACTGGTCGAGGATTTCCCGTTGGCCCCCGAGGAAGAGACACCCGATTTCAGCCACCTGTCGATGGCGCTGCGATTCCGCGCTGTGCGCGCGATAGAGCACTGGCGCGGCAATACTGACCTGACCCTGACCGCGATCATCGTACGCACCGTCGAGCAGGGGCATGTCGATAGCTTTATCGACGCCCTCATCCGCGACAAGGTTCATGCCGCGGACAGCGGATAGATGACGTCGGCCCTGAGGGCTTGTGCTCCGAACTCAATCGCGGTAAGCACCGCCTGTCGAGTCAGACGCGGATGCGCCTCCAGCACCTGCTCGTTCGTATCGCCGGCAGCCATTTATCCAGGATGCGCTCCACGGTGATTCGGGTCCCCCGTACCACCGGCTTGCCCATCATGACCGCAGGATTGCTCTCGATTAGCGCCTTCATCGTCTGTCGCCCAGGCCTTCCACCAACGGGACATGCTGCGGCTCGCAACGATCGATGGCGCCCGTGTATGGAACATCGAGCACGAAATCGGATGTCTCGCCCCGGGGAAGCGGGCTGACGTCACGGTCATCGACATGCGATCGCCGCATCTCGATGGTTACGGCGACAGCATAGCCACGATGGTTTTGGGCGCGGGCCCCGCTGCCGCAGTACCCAGCCCTCAGCAGGCCAGCACTGCATTTTCATCAGCTCGCGGAGAGCGGTTTCGGTCCTCTTCTTCTTCCATGCGGCGTGTGCGCCTCCAGGCCGCGGGGGTATATCCCATTGCATCTCGAAACTGCTTACACAGGTGCGACTGATCGGCGAACCCGCATCGCAGCGCGATATCTCTCAAGGGTGCGTCGCTCTCCAGCATGCATTGAGCCGCCAACTCCACGCGCCGGCTGATCACGAAGGCATGCGGGGATTTGCCGAATGTGTGCCGAAAGGCGCGTGAGAAATGCGCTTCGCTGCGCTGAATAAGCGCACAGAGGTCTGCGACAGGTATCGGTTCTGCGATATGAGTATCAATATAATTGCGTACTTTGCGAGCCTGCCAGGCGAGCAAGCGCCCCCGTGAATCGTCAGGCCCTAGTGGGGCCGGCGGATCGATTCGCTGTCGCAGGAGAGATGCGGCTTTGAGTATCGTCCACTCGGCCGTCTTCTCTTCGCGATAGAGCTGGCGCATGGCGGCATCCAGCAGGCTGATGACGTGATGCACCCAATCTTGCGATCGCCCCAGCGCGATCTGCGAAACGGATGGCCTCTCTTCAGCACAATTTTCCATTAGTCGCCTCTTTTGACATGCCTCGAAAAAAGACGGTATCCGACGCCTTGATGTGCATCGTGGAACCAGTCGTTGCGAGCGCACAGCCCCAATTCGAGTGTTGCTTCGGCCATATCGGAGCGTCCCGTGGTTCCAGTCGATCCTCAACGGGCCTCGTCGGGGCCAAGGCATACCCACTTAAGGGCTTAGAACTCGCTCATCTAGGGAGACGAGTCCCGACCCTTTCGATCTCGAATCTCAAGTTGCCGCCAACCAAAGAGGCGTGCATCGATCGACCACGCGCCCGGCCCGATCAGTGCCAGGGCGGCGCCTAGGGTTCCCAGCATGATCGAAGGCCAGGGGTCTCCTGAGGAAAACACATTCCACAGCGCCTGCGCCGCCACGATCGTTCCCGCCACCGGGGTCCATAGCCCCGCGAGCAGGAGGAGCCCTAGGACAATCGCGACCGTCTGTAGTAGGACTGCTCCGAGCGGGGGTCCGGCGAGCAACGCCATGACGGCTTGAACGACCAACGCCAATCCGGCCGACAGGCGGATAAGGAAGAGTCCCACGCCGGGCGGCCCGTGGGCGAAAGTGGAGAACAGTCGGCGCACAACCGCAGGAGGTTATGGGCTCGTCGCTCCTTGCGGAAAGCCCCGATAGGCTGATTCCCGGGACTCCTTCGAGCGATCAGAACTCGATGATCCCGCGCTTGAGCCCGATCATGGCGGCGTGAGTTCGGTCCTTGGCGCCGAGCTTGGAGAGGATGTTGCGGACTTGGCCCTTCACGGTGTCCTCGCTAGTCGAGAGCCGCGCCGCGATCTCCTTGTTGGCATTCCCGCGGGCAATGAGGCCCAAGACACGGACTTCTGCCGGCGTCAGCGCATCGTCGGTTGCATGCTCGGCGAGCTGGAAGGAGACCTCCGGGGACATGGATCTCTTGCCCGCCTGCACGGCTCGAATGGTGGTGAGGAGTTCCTTGTGCAGGCTGTCCTTGAGCAAATACGCTCGCGCACCCGCTTTAAGTGCGCGCAGCGCTTGCGCGTCCCCCGCGTAGGTAGTCAAAACGATGATGCGCGCGTCGGGAAACTCGCCGCGAATCGCGATGATCGCATCGAGTCCGCTCATCTCAGGCATCTGCAAATCCATGAGCGTAATGTCCGGGCGATGCCGATGAAATTGCTGGATGGCTTCGCGCCCATTCGCGGCTTCGGCGATCAGATTCATGTCCGCCTGAGTTGCGACGAGGCCGGCGATACCTTGCCTGATGAGGGGATGATCATCGACCGATAGAATGCGGATCGGGGCCGGATCGTTGCTCATGAGTCGCTCCGCACGCTATGGCTCGAGAACTTATCAGCGAACCACGAACGGCGTCGAGGTGCGGCATAAGCGCCGACCGCTGGAATGGTGAGTTCGATCTCCGTGCCCGAACCCGGCGCCGTCCAGACGGTCACCTTGCCGCCGATTAGCTTGGCGCGCTCGCGCATGCCGTGCAGTCCGAAGTGTCCCAGACGGCCTTCAGTGGTAAGGAAGCTCGGGTCGATGCCCTTGCCGTCATCGCGTACCCGCAATCGAAACTGCCGCTCATCGTAGCGCAGCTCCACTTCGATCTGCTTCGCTTCGGCATGCTGGAATGCGTTACGTAACGCTTCGCTCACGATCCGGTAGACCTCGTCTCGCGCAATCGGATGCAACGTCCGCGGTGTGCCCTCGACGCCGACTTGCACGCCCGCCGAGGTGGAACCGCCCGATACCGCCGCGAGCTCCTCTCCGAGGGTCTTGATGGCCTCGGCCGGGTCATTGGGCTCAAGCGTCACGACACGCAACCCCTGCACTGCCTCCCGCCCCTCGGTAATGGCCTTCGCGGTCTGGTCGATCGCGCTCGTAAGGATCTCCTTAGCATCGGCCGGTCGCGTTTCGAATAGCGCGTAAACCGTTTGAAAGCGCAGCAGCAGTCCTTGAAAACTCTGCAGCAGCGTATCGTGCAAGTCGCGCGCGATGCGTGTCCTCTCACTGACCCGCTCCTCTAGGCGCAGGCTGTATTGTCGCCCCAACTGCCGCAGCCGGAGCTGATACAGCCCCGCAAATGCTGCCAAGAAGACGATCACGCATAGCGAACGGAACCACAGGGTCTGGTAGAAAGCCGGAAGTAACCTGAACGCCAAGTTCGCGGGTTCGCCGGACCAGACTCCGTTCGTATCGGACGCCTCGACGCTGAAGTGATAGGAGCCGGGAGCGAGATTGCGATAGGTCACCGGTGTCGCGACCGTCGTCTCGTGCCAGGCCTCGTCCGTTTCCTGAAGCCTGTAGCGGAATCGGATGGCTTCTGGATCTGAGAGGCTCACCGCGGTGTAGCCTATCTGCACGCTCGCGGTGTGAGCCGGGAAGGAAAGACGGGAGTCGGACGCGTAACCTTTGTCGTCGGCGGAAACCGACTGGATCGTGATCGGCGGCGGCACCGTCCGCTTTTCAGAATAAGCGGATGGGTCGAGCCACACGACTCCGTTGCGCAACGTGAACCACAGCCGCCCATCGCTGCCCTCGATCGCCGTTGGCAACGGATGCACCTGACTGGGGATCCCCGGAAGCCCCTCGCGTCTGTCGAAGTGCTCGCCCTTGACCCGATACGCGGAGTCCTTCAGAGCTTCGGCGATTTCCGCTTTGCGGATATGGAAAATCCCCGAGATCGCATTGAGCCATAGATCTCCCTCGCGCGTTTCCACAATTCCGGAAATCCCCCGCAACCATTGATCATCCAAAGCGGCGATCTTGTGGAAGCGTCCCCGGTCGAACTGCTCAAGACCAAATTCTCCGCCGATCCAAATCTGTGGTCCTCGTCCATAAATCGCTGTGATATCGCCCACTTGAAGATCACTGCCAGGACGGTAAACACGGACCCGATCGCCATCCAAGACCGTCAACGTGCCGTTCGTATTGCCGAACCACACATGGCCGAGACTATCGGTGAATGCAACCTTTATGCGCCCTGTCTTTGGGATGTCGTTGCGGCCACCGTAAGGTGTCCAACTGCCGTCGACCAACCGGTATAAGACGCCGCGGCCGAAGGACACCCACATCCCTCCTTGCTGATCCTGTGCGATCGCCTGCAGGAATTCTGATTGGTGCACCATCTCCGGGGGAAGGCTTACGCGAATGAAATCCTTTCCGACGAGATGCCAAAGACAACCATTCCCGGAGAACCAGAACGTTTTGTCAGGTGCGCGGTACGCGAATGACGAGGTGACCTGCGGGAGACGATGCTCGGCTTTCCCGCCAGAAACATAATAGAGATCCGCTTTGAGGGTATTGCCACTGTTGTCAGTGATCCATACCGCCCCATTGTCATCGGCAACCACCGCGAAATCGCTGCGCGGCATTTCTATCGGGAATTCCTGCCTGATCAACGGGGTGTAGAAGAGTCGATGTAGGCCCTTGCTGTCTCCAAACCAGATATTTCCTTCCCGGTCCACCAACTCCGCCAGCCGAAAAGGGTTTATGTCGTAGGTGTCGGACCCAGCTGGAGGCTCCATCTTCGGGTCGTCTCGTAAACTGTCCTTTGACACGCGCATCACGACCGGTCTGTCGGTCGGTGAAATCCAGACGCTGTTGTTTCGATCGACCATTTGAAGATTCTTGCTGGTGATCGGGTAGGCAGCAGGAAGGCTCCCAGCAGAACCTTTGACGGAACCGGGCACACCTGGGGCTACCGGTGCGGTCAAAACGGTTCCGCCCGGCTCCCACGTGAACGCTTCGACTGATAAATTGCTACCGGCTGTGTGGAAGCGTCTGGTTCCCGGCATCAGGTAGATGAGCTCCTTCGGGGCCAGAAAGCTGCCCACCAGCGCCCAAAGTATCCCCTGTGAGTCGAATCCAGCCTCCGCGACGACTCCGGCGGGAGCGTTCCACTCAACCCCGATGCGTTGCCACCGCGAATGATCGAATCTCCATAAGCCCCCGGTTGTGCCTGCCCATACAATTCCCTCTCGATCCTGGGCGAAATAGCGAACAGTGCCAGTCTCGCGAGCGTAATTTGTCACTCGCCCCTTATCGAGGAAACTGAAGCCTCCCGATGAGTACCCGACCCAGAGGCCGCCAGAGGGCGCTGCGAACAAGGAATACAGGTTGGTCGAGAGCAGCCGATCGCCAAACGGCGAGTTGTAAGGTTCGAATCGCGATCCATCAAAGCTGAATAATCCTGC
Organism: Gammaproteobacteria bacterium; assembly: GCA_030040235.1. The sequence continues at coordinate 5,519 of JASHUC010000541.1, forward strand.
GGGCGTGCCAAGCCATAACAACCCGTCGGTGGTCTGTGCCAGAGACACGACGTCTGCCGGAGCTCCGTCTTTGAAGGTCCAGAAGTCGTGCCCCACCTGCACATTCGCCGACGCCGGCGTCTGGCCGAGCGACGACAGACACCAAACACAGGTAACGATCGTGAGGACAACCAAGCGGCAGATGAGCCTACTTGGGCGCGGGATGCCCGTCACAGCTCTTTCGGGTGATTTCCGCAACCCTCTCGAGTGAATCAATGGGCTTCTCGCTTCGCACTTCCGATGCCGCGAGAAGCATACAGCAATCGGAGGTCTGCCGGTCTTCGCAGCATGGCTTGGCACGTAACGGATTCAGCAGCAACGCTGCCATCACGGCACAGCTCCCCGTGAAAGCGATGATTCCGCTCGATCCGATCGTGAACGCGCGGACGATTGTTACGGTAGTTGTTATCGAATGAGATTTCAGCCGCAGGGGAAAAACGCTCTCTTCAAGCGTCCTGAACAGGGTTGCTCAGCGTGGGGACGCTGAAGATGAGCAGGTCGGTACGCGAGTCCTGCATCACTCGACCGTTCAGGCGCCCCTGCTCGAGGGCTCTGTGCCCCTGGATGCGGCCTCCTCCGCGTCCGATCACCACGGCGAGTTCTGCCTCATAGTCGAGCGTGGAGGATTCGGGTGGCCGTCGGATCGGTTCACCGTGAGCGATCAGACGCGCCACACCCCCCGATGGGGGGATAAAGCTCTCGCGCAATGCCCTACACAATTTCCGCATCGGACATCGAAGCGACCGGCCCGCCACGCTACAAAGAGGATGCGCCAACGTGCTCAAGGGATTTACCGTTCCGCTCACACCGGAGGGCAACTCCACCCTCGCGACCCTGCCACCGTGGCATTACTCGAGTGATTGCATCGCCATCGAATACTGGGCGGACCCCGCGGCGATCGCCGAGCTGCTCCCGCCGGGCTTGACACCCGACGCCAAGTCCGGAGGTCGCGCGTTCTTCTGGTTCCTCGACTGGCAGTTCACCGGCTCCAATGATGAGGTGACCGACCCCGCTCGCTATCAATATCGAGAGGCCTTTGCACTGGTCGAGGCACGATTTGACGGAACAGCCGTCAATTACTGTCCGTACATCTTCGTCGACAATGACGGCGCCATCGCGCGCGGCTGGACACAGGGATTTCCGAAGAAGCTGGCGAGCGTTTATCAGACCCGAACGTTCTCCGCCCCTAGCCCTGCCGCCGCGCCGCTCGCCAAGGGAAGCCGGTTCGGCGCGAGCGTTGCGGCGCACGGAGAGCGACTCGCGACGGCGCGGCTGCAGCTCGAGGAACCGCTCAACGACCCCTCAACGGTATTCAATCGACCCACCGTGATGCACCGATACTTTCCGCAACTCGCGGCGGGGCGTTGGGACAAGCCGCCGGTCGATGAGCTCACCCTGTCACTCACGGACAATCTCGCGATCGTGGACGTGTGGACGGGGTCGGCCGAGCTGCGCATCCCGGAAGTTCAGGGCGAGGACATGCACAGGATTCGCCCGCTGCGCGTCGGTCGCGGCTATCGGCTCGGTATGGCGTACTCGGTCACGGACTTGCGGATCCTCCGGAGCGCCACGAACTCAACCCGATAGGAGTCGATCAGGTGCCACTCTATACTGTGACTTCACAGGCTGGAGTACTCAGCAACGAAGCCAAGACCCACCTCGCCGCCGAACTGACCACACTCCACTGCGAGTTCTCCGGCGTACCGACGAATTGGGTCCACATCCTCTTCCAGGAGTATCCGGTCGGATGCGGCTTCACGGCGGGCACGCCTGCGGCAGTAACGGCACTCACCTTACTCATTCGGACCGGTCGTTCCGCGGACTATAAGCGCAGGCTCCTTCAGCGCCTTTGGGATCTGCTGCAGAAGGCCACGGGCGCAGCCAACGATCAGATCGTGATTGGCATCCAGGAGGTTCCCCCCAACCAGGCCATGGAGATGGGTCAGATCATGCCGGACGTCGCGGAGCAGTAAGGGGCTGGCCTTTTAGCGGGTGACGTTGACCTTCGCGAGATCAACGAGCTCGCGCGCCCGCCCGTCGAGCACGGCCTTGAGCATGAAGATGCCAAAATGCTTTGCCTCATCGAACGTCGTCACGGGCGGCATCACGAGTTCCTGCCGAGCGGTAACCACATCGATGAGGGCGGGACCTTGATGCGCCAGCGCCTCCTTGACGGCCGCACGCAGTTCCTGAGGTCTCTCCACGCGAATCCCTTTGACACCCATGGCGGTCGCCATGTCCGCGAAATTGGGATTGGTCAGGTCGCACTCAGTATCGAGGAACCCTCCGGCCTTCATCTCGAGCTCAACGAACCCGAGCGTCCCGTTGTTCAGCAGGATTACTTTGACGGGGAGCCCCTTCTGACTGAGCGTGATGAAGTCGCCCATCATCATCGAGAAGCCCCCATCTCCAGAGAAGGAAACGACCTGCCGATCTGGAAACGCACTCTGGGCGCCGATCGCGTGCAGCAAGGCGTTCGCCATGGACCCATGATTGAAGGACCCGACCACGCGCCGCCGGCCGTTGACCTTGAGGTAGCGCGCGGTCCAGGCAATCGGAGTACCGACGTCGCAGGTAAAGATCGCATCCTCGGCCGCCTCCTCGCTCACCACGCGCGTCACGTATTGCGGGTGTATCTCCTTGCTGTTTGGACTGCTTTCTGCGAGGGCATCCAGATCACGCCGCGCGGCCCGATAATCCGCAAGCGCGCTGCGAAGGTAACTCGACTCGGGCTTGTCACTAACGAGCGGCAAAAGCTTGCCGAGAGTCGCCTTCACATCCCCGAGCACCCCTAACTGCAAGGCGCAACGGTTGCCGAGCGCCTCCGGGCGAAGGTCCACCTGGAGAATCGTTGCCTCCTCGGGAAAGAATTGGCGGTAAGGAAAATCGGCCCCGAGGATGAGTAAGGTATCGCAGGCCTTCATGGCCTTGTAACCGGATGCAAACCCGACGAGCCCTGTCATCCCCACGTCAAAGGGGTTGTCGTATTCGATGTATTCCTTTCCGCGTAGGGTGTGAACAATCGGCGCCTGAAGCTTGCGTCCGAGCTCGATCACCTCATCGTGGGCACCCACGCACCCCGCACCGCAGAAGAGGGATACGCGCCGGGATCCGTTGAGCTTGTTCGCCAATAGCTGCATCTCCGAATCGCTGGGCACGATTACCGGCTTTTGGGGTGCAAGCCAATGAGGTACTGGCTGAGTAGCGGCCTTGAGAGCCACGTCTCCCGGAACGACGACGACGGCGACACCGCGCTTGCCAACCGCCACACGTAAGGCGCGGGTCAGAATCTGCGGGAGTAACTCGGGGCTCGATGCAAGCTCGACGTAGTGGCTACAGTCCTTGAACAGGCTCTCGGGGTGCGTGGCCTGGAAGTAATCGATACCGATCTCGGTACTCGGAATATGCGCGGCGATGGCGAGAACCGGCACGCCACTGCGATGACAGTCGAAGAGCCCGTTGATGAGATGCAGGTTACCCGGCCCACAGCTTCCCGCGCACACAGCGAGCTGCCCGGTCACATGTGCCTCGGCGCCCGCAGCAAAGGCGGCGCCCTCTTCGTGTCGCATGTGTACCCATTCGATCGAACCTGCCCGCCGCAGCGCGTCGGTAAAACCGTTGAGAGAATCGCCTACCACGCCATAAATGCGCTTCACTCCGACATGGCGCAATGCCTCGACCATGTAATCGGCCGTCGTCTTGATGGTCACGAGGATCTCCTGAGCGAGCGTTACCGGATACCTGCCGCCTCAGCCTATCGCGGCAAGTTCTCTCCAATCATTTCGAAAATGTCGCCCGCCTGGCCTTGAAGCAGCGCTTTCGCGGAATACATCGCCATGCCGTAGGCGGCTTTCGGCTCGACGAATGGGGGCATCACGAGCTCCATCGGAGCGACCTTCACGCTGAGCAGCGCGGGTCCGGGTTGACTCAACCACTCCTGCACGGCCCCTTCGAGCTGTCCGGCATCACTCACGGTTCGACCCCAAAGCCCCATGGCCTGGGCAACCTCACCGAAGCTCGGATTCTTGAGGTCCGTATAGGTCGGCAGCAGGCCCTCGCTCTTCTGTTCGAGCTCCACGAATCCCAGCTTCCCGTTGTCATACACCGCGACTTTGACCGGCAGATTCTCCTGAACCAACGTCAGGAGATCTCCGAGCAGCATGGTGATGCCACCGTCGCCTGCCAGGCAGATGACCTGACGCCCGGGCTGGGACTTTTGCAGCCCGATCGATGTGCCGAGGCCTGAGGCCATCGTGCCATGGAGCAGGCTCGCGAACATGCGCCGTTTCCCGTTTGCTCTGATCATACGGAGCATCCAAACGCCCACCGTTCCATCATCGGCCGCGAAAAGTGCGTCGTCCGCCGCCGCGTTGTCGATGATCGAGGTGGCGTACTGTCCATAGATCTTGCCGTGACGGCCGGGAACCGCCCTCCCCGCCTGAGCCCTGAGTGCCTTCTCATGATGCTCCAGGTACGACCTCAGAAACGTCGAGTCCTCACGCGGCGTGATCCGTGGCAAGAGCGCCTCCAAAGTATCCTTCACGTTCCCCACGAGGCCCAGGTCTATGGGATGCCGGCGCCCAACGTGGGTCGGGTCGTTATCGACTTGAATGATCGTTGCGCGGCTCGGATAAAACTGCTTCCAGGCAAAGTTCGTACCCAAGAGCAACAGGGTGTCGCAGTTGAGTAAGGCGTGGTAACCCGCCTCCATACCGATGACGCCCGTCATTCCGACGTTGTAGGGATTCTCATACTCAATGGCGTCCTTGCCACGGGAGGTGTGCGCAATCGGTGCCTTGAGCCGCGAGGCGAGCTCCACGAGCTGATCGTGCGCTCCTGCGCAGCCCGCGCCCGCGTAGATCGTGATATTGGAGCCCTCTTTGAGCAGGTTGGCCATCTCATCGAGGTCGCGCTCGCTCGGACGTATGACCGGCCTGTTGGAATGCACGCTGAAGTTCAATTCATCCGCGGCATCGGAATCCGCCACGTCAACCGGCAATACGAGAACTGCCACCCCACGCCGGGTAATCGCTGCCTGACAGGCCATGACGGTCAGACGCCGCGCGTGCTCCGGAGTCATCACCATCTCGCAAAAGACACTGCATCCCTTGTAGACCTGCTTGAAATCGACCTCTTGGATGAACTCGAATCCCAGCTCGCTGCGAACGACCTGACTAGCGATCAGCACGACCGGCGCGCGGTTGCGGTTGGCCTCGTAGAGCCCATTGATGAAATGAAGACTCCCCGGGCCGCAGCTTCCAGCTACCGCCGTGAGCCTGTCCGATAACAGTGCTTCGCCCTGTGCAGCGAAAGCGCCAGTCTCTTCGTGACGCACGTGAACGAATTCGATGGAACTCTTCGAGAGGGCGGTTGCAAACGTATTGAGCGTATCCCCGACCACGCCATAGCAATGCTTGACGCCCGCACTTTCAAGAACCTCGACGATGACCTGCCCTACCTTCTTGCTCATGGATGAGTCCTCTCAAAGCGGTATTAACGATGCGCGTCGCGCCAAGATCTCGGCGAGCGTCTCCAGTGACCTCACGCGATGCTGGCGCCTTCGAGATACGAGCCGTATCCCCCGTTCTGGGGAGACTCTCAAGCGTTATCGAAGAGATGCGCTGCAGTCTTGTCCGGTGTTTCCCCCATGCGGGGGATGGGGCATGAGGATGAGGGCACCTAGTGTCCCGATCGTGTTCGGAATGCGCACGTTTCGCAAGGCTACGTTTGCGGTCGCCAATACCGCCGCGGTCCTGGCCGCCCTCTACATTGCCTTCGCTCTCGACCTCGAGCGGCCTTACTGGGCGATGTTCACGGTCTTCATCATCGCAAAGCCGATTTCCGGTGCGGTACGGTCCAAGGCCGTATACCGCTTCGCGGGTACCTTCGCAGGCGCCGCGATGGCACTGTTTCTCATTCCTCCACTCGTTCAGGCCCCGGTGCTCCTATCTCTTGCCATCAGCGCCTGGGTCGGACTCTGCCTCTACTTCTCACTCCTCGATAGAACCCCCCGAAGCTATCTGTTCATGTTGGCCGGATATACTGCAGCGATTATCGGCTTCTCCGTCGTCGATGCGCCGACGACCATTTTCGACGTCACCGTTTCTCGTTTGGAGGAGATCTCACTCGGCATCATTTGCGGCTCGATTGCGCATTCGGTCTTCTTCCCCCAAAACGTCGCAGCGGAACTCGATGAGCGAACCGAGCGCACGATCCGCCGATCGGGAGCTTGGATCTCCAAGGCGCTCCTCAGCCCCGCGGAGCGCGAAGACAAGGAAGCTCAGGGAGAGCTCGCACAGATCGTGACCGAGCTGCACATTCTTTACACCCACGTCTCCTACGAAACCTCCGACGTGAGTCGCGCGAGCGGCGCCATGCGAGCGCTGCAAGACCGCCTTGCGATGCTCCCCGGATATCTGAGCTCGGTTCAGAAGGCCCTCGAGGCGCTCACGGAGAACCATTCGCTCCGTCCGCCGGTCAAGGCCTTGTTGGAGCGGGTCTCGAACTGGTCACAAACCCTAGCAGAGGGCGAGGAAGGCGGCGCCGCTCTTGAGCGCGCATCCGCCGTGGACCTGAATGCCGCGTTGGACGAGAGCACTTCCGACCCTCCGGACTGGCAGTCCCTGCTCGAGCTTGCACTTCGCACGCATCTCGCCAAGCTGGTCGGGGCGCTTCGTGAGAGCTGCCAGCTGGCCGCGTTCTTACGAGACCCGACCGGCGCCCTGCCGGCAGGACTCGCGCGTGAAGTCAAAACAGTCGGCGCACGTGCGCTTCACCGTGATCGTGGACTTGCTGCGATTTCGGGGTCTGCGGCGGCAGTCGCTTGCCTCGTCGCATCTCTCCTGTGGATCGAAGGGTCGTGGCCGGAAGGCGGCGTCGCGGCGCAGTTCGCCGCCATCGGCTGCAGTCTCTTTGCCACTCTCGACAGGCCGGCGAAGATTCTCTGGGCGGCTGTCGTAGGTGTTCTTGTCGCCTTGCCATTCGCGGCCCTGTACGAATTCGCGATGATTCCCCGCATCGATGGGTTTGTCTCGCTCGCCCTGGTGCTGACCCCGGTCCTGCTGATCTTTAGCCTCATGCAAACATCCGAGAAGCTCGAAGGGGCGGCGCTGGTCCTCGCCATCGCGTTCTCTGGCGGCCTCGCCCTGCAGGAGAGCTACCGAGCCGACTTCGCCGTGTTCCTCAACTCGAACACCGCGGAGGTCCTGGGGCTCCTCATCGCGAATGTCACCATTCTCCTTTTCCGCACCATCGATCCCGTCTGGAACGCCGTGCGTATCTCGCGCGCCGGATGGCGTTCGGTCGCCACGCTCGCGTTCGCGCGGCGCGCGGACATCGGCGGGTGGGCCGTGCAAATGTTCGACCGGCTCGGGCTCGTCCTCTCTCGCCTGCAACACGCTGATGTCAAGCGGGTCGCCGGCGGGCTGATAGACCCGCTGCGTGACCTGCGCATCGGGATCAACGTGGCAGCGCTAAAGAGTGCGAATGGCGATTCGGCCGTCCCCGCCTCCCTGGAGCGCGTGCTGCAGGATGTCGGGGACGTTTACCAGGGGCTCGTCACCGGGCGCGAGACGCCGACCGGGCGCGACATCCGGGCATCGATCGATGCAGGAATCGAGTCACTCACGCAATCGTCGTCCACTCAAGCCAAAGAGGGGTTGGCGGCCCTCACCGCGCTGCGGCTCGACCTCGCGCCACTCGCTCTACCTTATGGATCGAGCGTGGCGGCCGCATGATTGGAGAATGGGACATCGACGGGGTTTTCGGTCCTCGACTACTTCTCGTGTTCGTGTTCGCCTTTGCGGCAAGCCTCCTCTTGCGACGCCTTCTGAGGAGGTTCAACTGCTACCGCTACGTTTGGCACGCCGCACTGTTCGATATCGCCGTGTTCGTAGTTCTCGCCTGGGTCATTGCCGTGGCGACCGCAGGGTTCACTCCATATGGCGTCGATGCACATTGACGTAAGAATCCTGACCGCGGTCGCTCGCTATCTGGTGACGGCTGTTGCCGTTGGGCTTGCTGCTCTCGGGGCCCGATGGCTGTGGATTCACTATAACGTCGAGCCCTGGACTCGGGACGGTCGCGTGCGCGCCGACGTCGTTGAGGTGAGTCCAGACGTCAATGGGCTCGTCACCGAGGTCCGTGTTAAGGATGGTCAGGTCGTGCGCGCCGGGGAGGTTCTATTCGTGCTCGATCAGGCGCGCTACGAACTCGCCGAGCGACAGGTCGAGGCGGCTGTCGCGGCTGATGAGGCCTCGCTCGCCCAGGCCAGACGCGAGAATCGCCGCAACCAGGCCCTCGGTACGCTGGTCACGACCGAGCAAGGCGAGGAAGGCCTATCAAAGGTCGCCGAGCTCACAGCGCAATTGCAGGGCGCCGAGGTGGAACGCGACGTCGCGAGACTCAATCTCGAGCGGACGACTGTGCGAGCCACTGTCAACGGCATCGTGACGAACCTCGAGCTGCAGCCAGGTGACTATGCGAGCGCGGGCCATGAAGTCTTGGCACTGCTCGACTCGGATGCGATTTACGTCGACGGATACTTCGAGGAGACCAAGCTTCCACTCATTCGCGTCGGCGATCGCGCGAACGTCCACATCATGGGCGTGAACACGGTTCTGCATGGCAGCGTTGAGGCCATTGCTGCCGGCATCGAGGATCGCGAGCGAAGTGCGAGCAGCAGCGAGCTGGCCAACGTCAACCCGACGTTCAGCTGGGTGCGCTTGGCGCAGAGGATCCCCGTACGAATCAAGTTGGACCCGGCCCCGGTGAGCGTCCGCCTGATCGCCGGTCGCACCGCGACCGTTGCGATCGCGGTGCCTCACGATCGGGCTCCAGAAGGGAGCCGCTAATGCTCCCCGAGCGAGGCGTACGCTTGCTCGTCGGTGTGAGCCTCGTGTCGGTCGCTGCCTGCACGGTAGGGCCCAATTACCGAATTCCCGACCGCGCCGTGGTAAACGCTCCAGCCGCCCGGGGCCCATTCCTCGCAAGCACCGAACCGGCCGTCACGGCGGCGGGACTGCCCGAGCACTGGTGGCGGCTCTACGACAATCGCAAGCTCGATGCACTCGTGCAGGAGGCTTTGGACTTCAATACGAACCTGCGGATGGCCAATGCCAACCTCGAGCGTAGCGAGGCGCTGCTGCGCGAAGCAAAGACCCTGCGCGAGCCGAGCGTCCCCGTCGAGGCGGGCGTCGAGTATGCGCAGCTTGCCGGTGAGCAGTACCTGCAGCCGATCACCCCGCCACGTGGCACGTACTACAACACCGGGATCACAGTCGGTTACGACTTGGACCTCTTCGGCGGCATTCGCCGCGGCATCGAAGCCGCTCGAGCGGACGATGAGGCCGTGGAAGCGGCGCGTGACCTGGTCCGGGTGAACGTGGCCGCCGAGACGGCGCGCGCTTACGCGGGAGCCTGCGGCGCAGGCTTGCAGCTTAGGGCCGCACAGCGGTCGCTCGCGGTGCAGCGGCAGGGCCTCGATCTCACCCGGGAGCTCCGAGAGCGTGGGCGCGCCATCGATCTCGACGTGACACGGTCGCAGCAGTTTCTCGATGAGCTCACGGCCGCGATCCCGAGTCTCGAAGCCGCCCGGCGCAACGCACTCTACCGATTGGCGGCGCTCACCGGCCGAGCCCCCTCGCAGTTCGATCGAGACTTGGAGGACTGCGCAATCCCACCTCGTCTGACTGAGCCCCTGCCGATCGGAGATGGCGCCGCGCTCCTTAAGCGCCGGCCGGACGTGCGCGAGGCGGAGCGAGACCTGGCGGCGGCAACGGCCGAGATCGGTGTGGCGACGGCACAGCTCTACCCGGACATCACGATCGGGCTCTCCGCAGGCTCCATCGGTGCACGGGCCGATGCATTCACCTCACCCACGAATTACTGGCAGCTCGGCTCGATTCTCTCGTGGCAAGCCAACCGGAGCGCGGCCAGGGCTCGGATCGCCGCCGCGAATGCCTCGGCGAAGCTCGCCCTGGCGCACTTCGATGGGACGGTTCTCGAAGCGCTCACAGACACGGAGTCCGCACTGAACGTGTACGTGCACGACCTCAAAAGGGAAGAAAGCCTGCAAGCTGCGCGTGATGATGCCGCGACAGTCGAGCAGGACGCGGAGCGGCTGCAGGTGGGTGGACGCGCCACAGCGCTCGAGGTGATCGACGCTCAGCGCACGCTCGCCTCGGCCGAGCAATCCCTCGCACAGCTGCAAAGCGCCATCTCCGATGATCAGGTCGCCGTCTTTCTGGCGTTGGGTGGAGGCTGGGAGAAGTGAAACTCCTCCATCCGGCGGGCGCGTCTCCAGAGCGAGGGAGCCTGTCCCGTCAGCTGACGGAACCGCCGGGACAGGTGAGCTTGGTCGGCAAATCCGCAGCGCACCGCGATGTCACTCAGGGCTGCATCCGCCTCAAGCATGTATTCCGCGGCCAACGCCAGACGACGCCGCAGAACGAAGGAATGCGGCGACTCTCCGAACGTGCGCCTGAAGGCGCGCGAGAAGTGGGCTTCGCTGCGCTGTACGAGCGCTGCCAGATCCCCAACGAGCAGCCGACTTGCGATATGACTATCGATATAGTCACGCACCTTGCGGACCTGCCACGCGAGCAGTCGTCCACTCGCGTCCGAAGCCACTTTTGCAGGTTCGGGATCGATCAGCGTTCGCAGCAATAGAGTGGCCTTCCGCAGCGTTGCGTGCGCGGCCTGCTGCGCGTTGGGCTCAAGCTGGGAAAGTGCCGCATCGAGCAGTGCCACGACAGAGGGCACCCATGCCCCACCCGCCCTGTCGTTTTGCGCAGCGCCTGTCCTGACGAATGACCCATCGTCCGCATGTCGGACGTCCGCTCGAGCTGCACTGTCTTCGGGCATCATCGCTCCATCTCTCATCGGTGAAGGGAATCCGCACTGAAGCGAAGGTATAACCTCCCGCCGCCGAACCGCCCCTATCGGAAGTTGGGATTTGGTTAGGTCCGCACCCTCCTCGCCATCGAAGCTCGCGGGCAGTAGCATCGCGGGGGACAACAGCACCCATGCCCCACGACGAACGCGAGCCGCCGCTCCTCGAGAGCAAGCTGTATCCGGCCACCGGGACTCGAGACCCGTTGGCCCGGCCGCGGCTCGATTCGCGGAGCGAAGTGCTGGAGGGCGACTATCCGGTCGTCCTGCTCTTCGCGCCCGCCGGTTACGGCAAATCCACCCTGATGGCGCGCTGGCATTCCCAGCTCATCGAACGCGGTGTGCCGTGTGCGTGGATATCGGCGGACGAGAATGATGCCGATAAGGTGCGATTCGTCAGGCACCTGATTGCTGCGTTGCACAAGGCGCTTCCGCGCTTCGGCGAAAGCGCGGCAAGCACCCTCTCCGCCGACTTCGCGAGTGACGTGAAGACCATCATGGAGGTGTTAGCGGCCGAGCTCGCAGCGGTACGCGAACGGATTGTGTTCTTCCTCGACGACGTACATTTCATTCACGAACCCGAGGTTCTCGAGATCGTCGATTGGCTCGTGAATTACGCTCCGCGTACCGTCCAGCGGATCATCGGCACGCGAGACCGGCGCCATTTGCGCTTGAGCGCCCTACGCGTGCGGCGGCAGCTGTTCGAGCTCGACATGCGCCAGCTGCAGTTTGATGCGGAGGAGGCCTCCCGGTTCTACCGCAGCCGCCTCGGGCAAGACCTGCCCGCGCGGGATTTGCAGCGCCTGCTCACGAAGACCGAAGGCTGGCCCGCGGCGCTCGAGCTCGTAGCCCTCGCGATCGCGGGTCTACCGGAGCAGGCGAGGTTCATCGAGCGCTTCGCGGGCACCGACACGAGCCTCGTCGAGTACCTCGGCGAAGTCGTCCTGTCCCAAATGGATGAACGTACGCGGACCCTCGCCTTCCGAATCTCCATGTTCGACCGCGTCAATGCATCACTCGCGCAGGCGCTCGGCGACTCGGACGACAGCGACGACCCGTTGCAGGCATTGCGAATGCGCAATCTCTTTCTCATCCCGCTCGATCAGGAGGGGACCTGGGTTCGGTTCCACCATCTGGTGGGCGAGTTCTTCCGCGAGCGCTATCGGCGCCGGGTGCCCGCGCAAGCCAAGGAATGTCTCATCCGCGGCGCCCACTGGTTGCACGCCAACGGCTACGTCGAAGACGCCGTAAGTTGCCTCATTCGGGCAGAGGACTGGGAACAAGCTACGCGGTGGGTGGCCGAGAGCGTCGAGGAGCTCGTCTTTCGGCGTGGCTACCACCAGACGATCCTGCGGTGGATGAATGCGCTGCCGGAGGTCTGGGTCGATCGCTATCCCGTCATCCGCATCCAGTACGCGTTTTCCCTCTCCTTCTACCCTCGGCACCGCGAGTACGAGGCGCAGATCTATCGCCTGCAGCAACTGCTCGAGAGCCTGCAAGCGCAATCCGGTGATGCCCGTCGGATCGATGAGCTACGTTGTGCCGTCGAACTGCAGACTGCGCTGGCAACCGGTCTGCGCGATGAAGGAACGCGGGGGGGCGAACTTGCCGCTGGCTGGCTTGCCAGCTGGCCCCAAGCATCGCTACGGCAAAAAGGAGTGATGGGGAATGTCCTCGCCTTCGGTCTCAAGAGTGCGGGCGAGATTGCCCGCGGTCTCGAGGTGATCGCCGAGACACGCGCATGGCTCGAGCGATCTGAGGGCTACTATGCCCTTGCGTGGACGGCGTACCTCGAGGCGCTGCTCAACCTGAAACGCGGGAGCTATCTCGAGGCGCGGCTCGCCTCAAAGAGTGGGATGGAAATCGTCCGGCGGGAATTGCAGGGCCACCCCGTGCAGGCGAGCATGTTGCACGCCGTTCTCGCGGCCGTCGCGTACGAGTTCGACGAAATCGGCGAAGCGGCGGACCATATCGAGCAGGCGGTCGGGAGCGTCAACGATGGTCACGCCGATGCCGTTATCCTCGCCCATATCACACAGGCCCGTCTGCAGCGCCTGCGTGACGATCCGGAGAGTGCGCGTGCGATCCTCAGGGAGGGTCAGGGCGTGGGCGAGCGCCGCGGGCTGCGGCGCGTCGTTCTGAGTCTTGCGGCCGAGGAATGTAGCCAGCTCGCCCGCACCGGACATTACGAGGAAGCCCGGCTCCTCGCGACACGGTTCGGCTTCAGCGAGCTTCCCGCGGAGAGCACAGGCTTGGAGCTCATCCAGGACAAGGCCGTGCGTGGCGCCGCACGCTACCTGATCCAAGAATCCCCACTGCGGGTCATCGAGGCACTGGACCGGTCAATCGAGTCGAGCGAACGGCGCGACTTTGCTCACCGATCGGTGGAGCTGCTGCTCATTCGCGCTCTTGCGCACAAGCATAACGCCGATGAGGGCAGCGCCCTCACCGATCTGCAACGTGCGCTCTCGATCGGCGCGCCGAAGTCCTATCTGCGGGTCTTTCTCGATGAAGGTCCAGAGCTCGCCTCGCTCATCGACCGGCTGAACCCGGAACGCCTCCGGGGCTCCCAGACGGCACCTCTCCTACGCCGCCTACGGTCCTCACAGCCCAGAACCGGGCGTCAGCCTCCCGACGCCACGCCCGTGGGACGCGAATCGCTCACCCGACGCGAGGTTTCGATCCTCAAACACCTCGACTCCGGCTTAAGCAACAAGGAAATCGCGGAGGCGATCTTCGTTTCGGAGGGCACACTCAAATGGCACCTCCACAATGTCTACGGCAAGCTCGACGTGAAGAATCGCACGGGCGCGATGGCTCGGGCAAGGGCCCTCAAAATCGTCTAGCCTCGGCTGCCGGCCGAACGCAATATTCCGATCGGTACGAGACTCGCGGTGAGGAGTGCGACGCCGAGCGCAAAGGAGGCGGCGGTGGCTCCGAACCGCGCCATGAGTGCGAGCCACGCCCCGCCCAGGAGGAATCCGGCCCCGACGAGCGCAAGGCCCGCCGCGCCCGCCGCCAACGCTAGGTGGAGCAGGAGATGGCGCAACTCCCGCTTGAGGTCATCGACCACTCGCGCCTTGACCGTCGCCAGTTGGCCCTCGATTCCCTCCAGACGCTCCCTGATCGCCATCCGCACGTTATCTTCTACGCGTCGTTCTACGGCAAGCAATTGCTCTTCGATGGCGAGAACGCGGTCCGTGATCGATGCTGTCATGTTCGCTACCACTCGCTCTTCCAGCTCCATCAATCCTTGCTCCGCCGCGCGGAGTTGCTCGTGCGCTCTCCTCAGAGGATGTCGCAGCAGTGATGACAGGCCGGGCAGGAAGCCAGTCATGAGGCTTCCTAACGCTGCATTTGCATCAGCTGATCCATCGAGACCATGTTGTGGTTCAGGTTCGCCATGATCAGCATCGAACCGAAAATGACGAGCCCGGTGATCAAAATCCCGAACGCCAAAGCCAGAAAGTTGTTCGTCTGATCGGGAGCGGTGGTGATGTGAAAGAAGAACGCGACGTGCACGCCCATCTGCGCGATCGCGAGTGCCGCGAGCAATACGGGCACTGCAGGCGCGTAAACGTCCGGCGTCGTAGCGGCCCAGAACGATGCCAAGGTAAGAGCGACGGCATAGGCGAGCCCGATGAGATAGCTCCGGCGCCCGTGACTATCCGCCGGATCCACTCCGGGCGCTCGGCCTTGCGCATGCACCTGTGTGTCCATTACCTAGCCCCCAGATACACGATGGTGAAGACCCCAATCCAGACGATGTCGAGGGCATGCCAGAAAAGCGCGAAGCAAAAAAATCGCCGCTGGACCATCGGGTGGAACCCGAGCGTTGCGGCCTGAAGGAGCATCACGGCAAGCCAGGCAAGCCCCAGGCTGACATGCAGACCATGCGTTCCCACGAGGGCAAAGAAACTCGAGAGGAACGCGCTGTGGGACGGGCCCGCGCCGGCGCCCACCATGTTCGCGAATTCACGGCCTTCCAGGGTGAGAAAGCACAGCCCGAGGACGAACGTGATTCCCATCCACAGGTACATCCCACGAGCATCTGTCTTCTGGAGGGCCACAAGACCGAATCCGCACGTCACGCTCGATGCGAGAAGACACAGCGTCTCCTCGAAGACATGCCCTTTGTCGAAGAGCTCCGCCCCGGTTGGCCCCCCTGCCGTCGAACCCGACAGGACCGAATAGGTCGCGAAGAGCGCCGCGAAGAGGATGACGTCGGACAGAAGAAAGAGCCAGAACCCGAAACCCGCGATCACCCGCACGGGCGCCTGACCGCGCATCGAGAGGGGAACGTCAGCAACGCTTCGGATCATCTCCTGCGCCGCACTCATGGATTTGCCTCCCCGACCGCCTCCGCGCGATCGAATGCCGCCGCGCCGTGCGTCCGCTCAAAGGCCTCCACCTCCTCCGCGGGCACCCGCACTTCCCGGTCCGTCTTCCAGGCCTGCACCAGGACGACGATCACGGCGCCGATGAGTCCCACGGCGGTGAGCCACCCGATCCGCCAGATCAGTGCGAATCCAAGAATCACCGCGAAGAAGGCGACGAAAAATCCCACCGGAGTATTGCGGGGCACATGCAGATCCACGAACGCCTCCTGCACGTCCCGACGCGGAAGGCCGAGTTCCTTCATCCGCCAGTAGGCGTCGGTCGAATCCACGGCCGGCACCTGGGAGAAATTCCACGCCGGGGGCGGAGAAGGGACGGACCACTCGAGCGTGCGCGCGTTCCACGGATCGCCGGTTCTGTCGCGATGGACCTGGCGCTGGCGAATACTCACTGCAACTTGCACGATGGTGAGGGCGATCCCGAACAGAATCAGAACGGCCCCGAAGAGGGCCACGATCATCAGCGGCTGCCAGTGCGGGTTCGAATAGTGTTGCATTCGGCGAGTCGCGCCCATGAGCCCCAGCGCATAGAGCGGCATAAAGGCGAAATAGAAGCCCAGAAACCAGCACCAAAAGACCGCTTTCCCGATACGCTCATTGAGCGTGAATCCGAACGCCTTCGGGAACCAGTATGTGATGCCGGCCATGACACCAAACACCACCCCGCCGATCGCCACGTTGTGAAAGTGAGCGATGAGGAACAGGCTGTTGTGAAGTACGAAGTCCGCCGGCGGGATCGCCATCAGCACCCCCGTCATGCCACCGATCACGAACGTGACGATGAAACCGAGCGTCCAGTAGATAGGTACGGTGAAGCGGACGCGCCCTCCGTAGAGGGTGAAAAGCCAATTGAAAACCTTCACGCCGGTGGGCACCGCGATGATCATCGTCATGACGCCGAAGAAGGCATTGACGTCTGCGCCGGCCCCCATCGTGAAGAAGTGATGCAGCCACACGATAAATGACAGGACGCAGATCACCATCGTCGCCTGCACCATCGAGCGGCGCCCAAAGAGCGGCTTTCCGGAGAACGTCGCCACCACCTCCGAGAACACTCCGAACGCCGGAAGGATCAGGATGTAAACCTCCGGGTGACCCCATATCCAGATGAGGTTGACGTACATCATGGGGTTCCCGCCCAGCTCGTTCGTGAAGAAGTGGAAGCCGCAGTACCGGTCAAGGAGAAGCATTCCGAACGTTGCGGTGAGCACCGGAAACGCGGCGACGATGAGGAGATTGGATGCGAGGGCGGTCCAGCAGAAGATCGGCATCCGGGAATAACCCATACCGGGTGCCCGCATTTTCAGGATCGTCGTCGTGAGATTGATCCCGGAGAGAAGGGTACCCAGGCCTGATATCTGCAGTGACCACAGGTAATAGTCGACCCCCACCCCCGGGGAGTACGCCAGCTCGCTGAGTGGCGGATACGCGAGCCAACCCGTACGCGCGAACTCGCCCACGAAAAGCGAGAGATTGACCAAGAGGACGCCCGCCGCCGTCAGCCAAAAGCTCACGGAGTTGAGGACCGGAAACGCCACATCACGCACACCGAGCTGCAGCGGCACCGCGAAATTCATCAACCCGATGACGAACGGCATCGCGACAAAGAAAATCATGATGGTGCCGTGCGCGGAGAAGATCTGATCGTAATGCTCGGGCGGCAGATAGCCCTGAGCGTGACCCGCGGCGAGCGCAAGCTGCGAGCGCATCATGATGGCATCGGAGAACCCCCGCACCAGCATGAGGAGCGCCAAGGCCACGTACATGACGCCGATGCGCTTGTGATCGACGCTGGTGATCCACTCGCGCCACAGGTAGGGCCACCATCCCTTCACCGTAACGAGAGCCAGAATGCTGAAGATGCCCAATCCGAGGACGGCACCGACACCCATGATGATGGGTTGGTCGAAGGGAATTGCGGCCAAAGTGAGTCTTCCGAACATATCAGCGAGCCTCCTCTTCCGACCAGCGCGTTGAGATGTGTCCCTGTGCGACGTGGTGGAATGGATCGTCGAGCACCGAGCCGTAAGTCAATTCCTTCCCGCCGCGTGTGGGGCGCACGAGGTCGGCAAATGCCGCCTGGTCGAGGACTCCCCCCTGCTTACGCACGGCGAGAACCCAGGCATCAAAGTTCGCACGCGAATCGGCGGTGACCCTAAACTGCATGTCGGAGAATCCGGGCCCGCTGAACTGTGCGGACAACCCATCGTAGGTCCCGGCGTGGTCGGCCTGGAGATTGAGCTGGGTCGTCATTCCGGGCATCGTGTAGATCTGACTGCCCAACTGCGGAATGAAGAAGCTATTCATGACGCTGCTCGATGTCAGCCGGAAGTGCACCGGCACGCCCGTCGGGACAGCGAGGAGATTGACGGTCGCGATGTGCTCGTTCGGGTAGATGAAGAGCCATCGCCAGTCGAGGGACACCACCTCGACTTCCAGGGGAGCGATGGACGAATCCAGGGGTTTGCGCGGATCGAGATCGTGAGAACTGATCCAGGCCA
>JASHUC010000542.1 GCA_030040235.1 Gammaproteobacteria bacterium
CCTCGTTCCCGAGCGCCACATCAACAACGGGCAGCCCTCGCTCCATGCCAGGCTGATCGCAGGCGCGCAGATCCGCGAAGGCGAGCAGGTCATCCACATCGGGGCCGGCACCGGCTACTACACCGCCATCATGGCGCACCTCGCCGGCGCGACCGGCACGGTCACGGCGATCGAGTGCGACACCACCCTCGCTGCGCGCGCACGGGAATCGCTCGCGAGATGCAGCAACGTCCGGGTGATCGAGGCCGATGGTGCAGCAACGCCGCTCGATGCGCCGACGTGATCTATGTGAACGCCGGCGTCACTCATCCGGTTGGGCGGTGGCTCGAGGCGCTGCGCGACGGCGGGCGGCTGATCCTGCCTTTGACCTCCGATGCTCAATTTCCCGCCGACGGTAGCTCGGCCTCCGACCCTATGAACCTCATCCGATCATTCCGCAAGGGCGTGTACTTCCGGATAGAGCGGAGAGGCACGGTCTTCGAAGCCCGTGGATTGTTCCCCGTCATGATCATTCCCGCCGAAGGAGTCGCGAGAGAAAGGGAGTCCGAGGCCGCCCTCACCACCGCCCTGGAGAAGGGCGGGTGGAATCGCGTGACGCGCCTGGTGCGCGGCGAGCCGCCACCGCAGGATGAGTGCTGGCTCCGTGGCCCCGGCTGGGCGCTGGCGTACTGAATCCGCAATAGATTCTCTAAAGAGACAATCTCATCCATAAAGTCACATATAGATCCATAAAAGAAACATTATTCTGTGGATGGCTCTCCAGTCGGCCAGATTTGCCCGAAATCAGGCAAAATCGATGCTCCAAACGGTCCACGGCGGCACACTCGAGCCCGCATGTCAGAGCTTTCCGAGTTCCAGGAGCTGATCACCTACCTCACGCGCACGACCCGCCTCTCGGGGGCGGAGGCGCGCCGGGTGGTCGAGGACGTGATCGGCTTTCTCGATGAGACCCCGGAGGACTTCGTCCGCCGGCGTCATCGGACGCTACAGGCCGAGGGGCTCGCGAACGCGTCGATCTACCTGCGTGTGGTGGCAGAGCTCTCCGCGCGGCGCTTCCGGGCGCCGCAGTTCACCGAGCGGCAGATTCGCCGCCTGATCTACGGCTAGAGGGAGCGTCGCATGTGCGGAATCGTGGGCTACATCGGCCGCCAGGAAGCGGCGCCGATCCTCATCGAGGGTCTGCACCAGCTCGAGTACCGCGGCTATGACTCGGCCGGTCTCGCCGTGGTACGCAACGGGGCGCTGCGCCTCTACCGGAGCAAGGGCAAGGTGCGCGAGCTCGAGCGGCTCATCCCGGAGCATCTGCGCGGCGCTCCCGGCATCGCGCACACGCGCTGGGCCACACACGGGGAGCCGAGCGAGCGCAATGCCCACCCGCATACCGACGGCGCGAACCGTTACGCGATCGTCCACAACGGCATCATCGAGAACGCCGCGGCGCTCAGGGCACGCCTGCGGGCGCAGGGCGTCGAGTTCCGCTCCGACACCGACTCCGAGGTGCTCGCGCATCTGATCGCCGCGATGCGCGCCGATACGCTCGAGGGGTCGGTGCGGGCGGCGCTGCAGCTCGTCGTCGGCGCCTATGGGCTTGCCGTGCTCGACGCCGAGCGTCCCGAGGCGCTCGTCGTGGCGCGCAATGGCAGCCCGGTCATCCTCGGGGTCGGCGAGCGCGAGATGTTCGTCGCCTCCGATGCCGCGGCCCTCGTGCGTCACACCCGCAGCGTCGTTCATCTCGATGACGGTGAGATCGCGCTCGTGCGTGCGGACCGCTACGAGACGGCGACGCTCGAGGGCGGTGCCACCGTGAAAGTTCCCCTCACGCTCGATTTGAAAACCGAGGCGCTGAGCAAGGGCGAGTTCGCCCATTTCATGCACAAGGAAATCCGCGAGCAGCCCGAGGCCATCCGCCGCACTTTGAGTGGCCGCCTGGAGCGGCGCTTCAACACGACGCATCTCGGGGGACTCGAGCTCGCGGCGCAGGAGCTGCTGCAGGTGAGGCGGATCAAGATCCTCGGCTGCGGCTCGGCGTACATCGCCGGCTGCGTGGGCGCGCACTTGATCGAGCAGCTCGCGCGGATTCCGGCCCACGCGGAGCCCGCCTCCGAGTTTCGCTATCGCAACCCGGTCATCGAGGCCGATACGCTCTACATCGCGGCGAGCCAGTCCGGAGAGACTTTCGATACGCTCGCGGCGCTCGAGGAGGTGAGGCGCAAGGGTGGCCGCGCGCTCGGTATCGTGAATGCCGTGGGCAGCGCCATCGCCCGCGCCTGCGGGCGCGGCATCTATCTGCATGCGGGCCCGGAAATCGCCGTGGTGTCGACCAAAACATTCACCTGCACGGCCGTCGCCTTTGCGCTGCTCGCGATTCATCTCGGGCGGCTACGGGATCTCTCCGCCGCGAACGGCGCGCGGCTCATCGGCGCGCTCGAGGCGCTTCCCGGGCAGGTGTCCGCGATTCTCGCCGGCGAGACGGCGATCGAGACGATGGCGCAGTCGCTCGCCCGCTATCATGATGTGTACTTCGTCGGCCGTGCCGCGGGTTTTCCGGTCGCGATGGAAGGAGCGCTGAAGCTCAAAGAGGTGAGCTATCAGCATGCCGAGGCGTATCCGGCCTCCGAGCTCAAGCATGGTCCGCTCGCATTGATCGATCGGGAGACCGCGACCGTCGTCGTGCTGCCGCGCAACGAGCTGTTCGAGAAAAACCTCTCGACCATCGAGGAGATCCGGGCGCGGCGCGGGCCCGTCTACCTCGTCACTCACCCCGGAGCGATCCCGCTGCCGGTCGAGGGTGCGCTGGAGGTGCCCGTCTCGGAGCCCGAGATCGCCCCGGTCCTTCTCAACATCCCGCTGCAGCTGCTCGCCTACCGCGTCGCGCTCGCGCGCGGCACCGAGATCGATCAGCCGCGAAACCTCGCCAAGTCCGTGACCGTGGAGTGACAGCCGGCCGGAGGCAGCCGATACTTGTCTCGGACTCCGGGGAGGCTGTCATGAAGAACTGCAAGACGATACTGGCGCTCGTTTTCATGGTCGCAGTGGCGGGGGCGGTCGCCTTTGCCGACGACGCAGCGCCGCAGATCCCGTCCTTTTCAGCCTCCTCAGCCTCCTCGTCCTCGTCCTCCTCCGCCCCGCCCATGGGCGTGTGGATGGGCGCCGGCCAGATCGGCTACCTCGACTCGCAGGGCAACGCCCCCGCCAAGTCCGCCAACGCCGTGCTCGACATGTCGTATCTCGAGATGGCCTGGAAGCACTCGCTACACCTCGATTTTCTCTACGGCGAGGCCGGCAACGTCGTCTCGGCAGAGCGCTTCGATGCGTTCTGGCAGAGCAATTACAACTTCACCAGCGACCTTTACGTGTTCGGCAACGTCGGCTACAACCGCGACCTGTTCGACGGATTCGAGTATCAGGCGGCTGGTACCACCGGGGTGGGCTATAACGTCATCAAGACGGACGCGACCACGCTCAGCGTGCAGCTCGGCGCCGGTTACCTCGCCCAGCGTCCCGAGGAAGTCAACAAGGATTCGCTCGGCATCGTCACTTCGCGCGTGCCGCTCCCCACGGAGAACACCGCGGTCGGCACGGCCGGCTTGACGTACTCCCAGAAGTTCACCGCCTCCACCAGCCTGTCGGACACCTTCCTGTTCGAGGGCGGCTCCGGCAACTCCCTCATCACCAACAATCTCGCGCTCGTCGTGAAGATCTCCACCAAGCTTGCGCTGAACCTCGGCTACAACATCATCGACAACACTCAGCCTCCGCCGGCGACGCCCCACCTGAAGAGCATCGATTCGTTCGAAACCGTGAACCTCCAGTATTCGTTCTGAAGCCCCCGGCACGCACGGGCCGCTGAAGGCCCTGGGCGATCTGCTTTGAACATCGTCGCGCTCGCCTCGCACGAAGGCACGACGCTGCAGGCGGTGCTCGATGGCTGCGCGGCCGGAACGATCGGCGCGCGGGTTGCGCTCGTGATCAGCAACAATGCCGGCTCCGGGGCGCTGCGCCGCGCAGAGGCCGCCGGCGTCCGCACCCTGCATCTGTCGAGCCGCACCCATCCCGAGCCGGCGGACCTCGATCGCGCCCTCTGCACGGCGCTCGAAGCTCATCATGCCGACCTGGTGCTGCTCGCCGGGTACATGAAGAAGCTCGGACCGCGAAGCCTCGAGCGGTTCGCCGGGCGCATCATCAACACCCACCCGGCGCTCCTGCCCCGCTTCGGCGGCCAGGGCATGTACGGAGCGCGCGTACACGAGGCCGTGCTCGCCGCGGGCGAGCGCACGAGCGGCGCTTCGATCCACCTGGTCGAGGATACCTACGACACCGGCCCGGTACTCGCCCAGGTCACCGTGCCCGTCGAGGCCGGCGACACCGTCGAGACCCTCTCCGGGAGGGTGCAGCGGGCCGAGCGGGCGCTCCTCGTGGGGGTGCTCGCAGAGTTTGCGAGCGGCAAGCGCGAGCTGCCCGTGGCGCGTCGGCTACCTTCTACGCGCTAGATCGGAAGTGCGTCCAGCTGACTTCTTGTGCTTGCCCGGCTCCTTCGGCCTGGACTTGCCGAATGAGCCGCGGTACAGCTTGCCCCGGCGGGTCTTACGGTCGCCTTTTCCCATCCAA
>JASHUC010000543.1 GCA_030040235.1 Gammaproteobacteria bacterium
CCGCCGTCTGCGATCCTTCCGTGTGGGTAGAAGGCCGGCCGGCGCGACGGCACCTGGCGGGAGCGCCGCATACGGACTCGGGCTTCCTGACGCTGCTTGCGCAAGACGGCGAGCCGGGACTCGAGGCTCGTGCGCCGGATGGCACCTGGACGGACGTGCCGCCGCTCGAGGGTACGCTGGTGGTGAATTTCGGCCAGGTGCTCGAGCAGTGGTCCTGCGGGCGCATCCGCGCGACCGAGCACCGCGTGCTGGGGAGCGCTGTCGAGCGCTATTCGATTCCGTTCTTTTACGAGGCGCGCGCGGATGCAATGATCGCTCCGCTCCCGGTCGACCCGCCGGATCGTTTCGTGCCGTTTCAGTACGGCGATTTTCTCTGGAAGCGGATGACTTCGTTCGTCGAGTTTCGCGGTATGGAGGCGCAGCGGGCCGCGACCCGGCGGTGAATTTCGCCGCGGACTAGCGTCCCGATTCGCGGCTCACAGCGGCACGCCGCAGCGGGCGAGCACGCCCCGCAGGTCGCGTAAGGCGGGGAATATCTCGTTGTTCCAGTCGGCGCCCTGCGCATCGTGCGCCCGTTGCTCGTACTCCACGATCTCCTTGTCCTCGCGAAAGATATTCTCGGTGAACCGCACGACGAACGGCCAAACGAGATGAATGAGGCCTGGGACGGGTGGCTTCTTGACCGAGAGATAGCCGAAGGTGCGGTTGGCACGGCAGTCCGAATTGAGCGGCGTGTAGCAGAGCCATACATCGAGCACCGGGTCTCGCGAGGTCTGCACGTTGCGTCCGACCCAGACCTTGAGGCTTTGAGAGGGGTAGTCGGTGCGGATTTGCATATGGTCGCGGAAGTCCCCCCGTTCCTCGTCGCGCTTTCGCATGAGGTTGACGATCGCAATCTCCCCCACCGTGGGCTTGCCTTGCGCACGGCTGAAGCTGTACTCGACCTGCGCCCAGTGTTCCCCGTGCTGGCGCCCGAGGCAGCTCGCCCGGATCGAGCCCATCTGCCGGCGATGCATGAACTGATGGTTCATGTCGAAGAGATTCTCGTGCATGAACGTGTAATGACAGGCCACCTCCCGGTTCAGCCGCCGCGTCTTGTAATCGCGGCGTTGCGAGGCGCCGAGCGAGGCGGGTGCGCGGGCTTCGGCGAGTGCCGGATTGCCCGGAAAGACGAAGATGAGGCCGTCCACCTCGCGCGCCGGATAAGACCGCACACCGTTCGGCCGGCGGGCCTTGCCGAGATAGGGCACATCGATGCACTTACCCGCGCAGTCGTACGTCCAGCCGTGGTAGTGGCACTTGAGCAGCTCCCCCGAGACCACACCGAGATGCAGCGGGACTTGCCGGTGAGCGCAGCGATCCTCCAGAGCGAAGACCTGTCCGCTCGCCCCGCGGTACAGTGCGATCGGCTGACCGGCGAACTGCCGGCCGAGGATCCGCCCGGGCCGCAGCTCATCGGACCAGGCCAGGGGGTACCAGTAGTCGGGATTTGCGACCGTACGGCGCAGATCGACCGCCTCCGGCGCCACGTGCGGCTGCCCGCCAGCCGACGCTGCTTGCTCCTCCAACATCCCCGCCCCCGGTCGTTTTGTAGCTTTGGAAAGCCTACGCTCATCCATAATACGCCATACGGTTGCAGCCGAGATGACGCTACGCATATTCGCAGCTCTGAGCGCACCGCTGACCGGCGTCGCAGCGCAGGCGGCGGACTACGAGCGCCTCGGCTTCGACGGGGTGGTCACGCAGGAGACCGCGCACGATCCGTTTCTTCCGCTCACGCTTGCTGCAGAGCACACACAGAAGATTCACCTCATGACCGGCATCGCCGTGGCGTTCGCCCGCTCGCCGATGACCCTCGCGCACCTTGCGCACGATCTGGGCTCGCTTTCGGGAGGCCGTTTCATACTGGGCTTGGGATCTCAGGTGAAGGCTCATATCGAGCGGCGATTCAGCATGCCATGGTCGCAGCCGGCCGCACGGATGCGGGAGATGGTCCAGGCCATCCGCGCGATCTTCGCCGCCTGGTACGACGGCGAGAAGCTCGCATTCGAGGGTCAGTTCTACCGTCTCACGCTCACCTCGCCCGCATTTACTCCGACGGATACGCAGGCGGGCAAACCTCCCATCTTCACAGCGGCGGTCGGCCCGCGGATGACCGAGATCGCAGGCGAAGTCGCGGACGGGTTGATCATTCATCCCTTCACGACAGAGCGGTACTTGCGGGAGGTGACGCTTCCGCACCTGCGAACGGGGCTGAGGAGCGCGGGTCGCCTGCAGAGCGCGTGCAGGACCTCTCTCGCACCCTTCATCGTCTGCGGGCGCAGTGAAGAGGAGCTCGCCAGAGCGCGGCGGATCGTTGCAGACCGGATCGCCTTTTATGCCTCGACCCCGGCCTATCGGGCGGTGCTCGAGCAGCACGGCTGGGGCGAGCTGCAGTCGCAATTGCATGCGCTGACCCGTCAGGCGCGCTGGGGGGAGCTCGGGTCGTTGATCACGGACGATGTGCTGGAAGAGTTCGTGGTCGCCGGCCAAGTCTCTGAGATTGCTCCGAAGATCTGGAGCCGCTTCGGGGATGTGATCACGGATTTCTCGATCGCGGCGGAGTACCTGGACATCGGGACATTGAGCGCGATCGCACGAGATCTCAAGCAGCTGAGCACTGAGGGGCCACTCACGTCGCGCGCAGCGCGACGCTGACCGGCACACGGGCAGCTCTCACCGCCGGCATGAGCCCCCCGGTGATGCCCATGGCGAGCGCCCACGCGATGCCGAGCAGAGTCAGAGAGGCCGTGACGTCGAGGTGAAACTGGAACCCGAAGGGGCTGGCTGCACGCCCGTTGAAGAAGAGCCACGCGAGCCCTGCGCCGATCAGGGCCCCGGGAATTGCCAGAAGGATCGCCTCGAGCAGCGTCGATGTGACGACGGGCAGGCCGTTGAAGCCGACGGCGCGCAGCGTAGCGAGCTCACGGCGGCGGCCATCGACCAGGGCGTAGAGCGAGTTGGCCGCACCGATGGTCGCCGCGAGGGCGAGGATAGCGCCGACGAAATAGCTGACGAAGTTCAATATCCCGTTGAGCTGCTCCATGCCCGATGCGACGATCTCGGCTTCACGCTTGACGATGACTTGGAGCTGAGGGTTTGCCTTGATCGCATTCTCCAGCTGCTTGAACGCTGCTGGCGATTGCAGCATGACGTTCACCACGTTGTAACTGTCGCGCCCGAAGAGCGGCAGCAGAGTGTCGGCATCGCCGTAAACGACA
>JASHUC010000544.1 GCA_030040235.1 Gammaproteobacteria bacterium
GGTCCAGCCGGCGCGCGCGCCGAAAGTGTCCTCGAGCCTCGCGTACGGCGCCTCCGCGCGCACGATCAGGTCGGAACGGTAGACCGCGCGGCCCGCGGCCCAGGGAGCGCGTGGAATGGGCGCGGCGATCGGGATGACGGGCGCGAGCTCGAGCGCGATCGCATAGCCGCACATGAGCACCGCGCCGAGATCCTGCCGCGACCAGAGCGCCTCGAGGGGCCGCGGCGCCGGATACCGAAGGTACGTGAGCGCAACGCCGGCGTCCGCGGCGATGCGCTCGAGGAGTGCGTGCCAGGCCGCCTCGACCGGCGGGGTCACCGCATACATGCGCGCATTGCTGATCCACTCGCTCATCGGGCGGTGCTCAGCGCGCGGTGCCGGATGCCACGAGCAGGCTAGCCCGTGCCACCAAGCTCGCGGGTCCTTCGCATGACGTATTCGCCCACGGCCTCCTTCACCGCGGGATCGAGCGGAGGCGGCACGTAGTCGGCGAGCACCTTCTTCCAGATGCCGGTGGCCCGCGTGGTCGCGTTGCGGCTGCCCGCCTCGGTCCAACTCTCGAAGTTCGACCAGTCCGAGAGCAGCGGGCGATAGAAGGCGCGCTCGTAACGGGCGAGGGTATGCGCTTCGCCGAAGAAGTGACCGCCTGCAGCGACGGCCTTGATGGCATCGACGGCGAGATCGTCCTCGTCGAAGGCGACCGGCTTCAATAGCTCCGCCCAGTTCTTGAGCAGCTCGGCATCCACGATGATCTTCTCGAACGAGGCGGACAGGCCGCCTTCGAGCCATCCGGCCGCATGATTGATGAGATGACTGTGGCTCAGGATCGCGGCCTGTAGCGAGAACGCCGTCTCGTAGGTCGACTGCGCGTCCACGACCGGCGAGGCATTCACCGCGCTGGTGCGCACGGGCAGCCGCAAGCGCCGGCCGATCTGGGCGCCGGCGAGCACGGCGTGAACGTATTCCGGGGTGCCGAACGCCGGTGACCCGGTGCGCATATCAACGTTCGAGGTGAAGCCGCCGAGCACGCACGGCGCTCCGGGGCGCAGCATCTGGCAAAGCGTGACGATGCCGAGCGCCTCGGCCGTCTGCTGCACCAGCGCCCCCGCGAGCGTGACGGGCGCCATGGCGCCCATGAGGGTGAACGGGGTGATCACCACGCACTGTCCGTGGCGTGCCATCACCATGATGTTGTCGAGAATCTCCTCATCCACTCGCCGGGGCGAGTTGACGTTGGTGACGCTCATCAGTGTCGGACGCGATGCGAGATCCTCGATGCTGCACCGGTGCTCGATCGCCGAAAGCGCGATGGCGTCCTGCGCCTGAATCCCGCCGATACCGCGCGCGGCCCACACCAGATCCGAGCATTCGATGTGAGCCTGATACATGGCGAGATGGCGCGTGGCGACGGGCAGGTCCACCGGCTCGACCACGATGCCGCCCTGCCAGTGCAGCACGCCGAGCATGTGCGTGAGGCGCAGGATGTTGCGAAACGCCTCGATGTCGCCGTAGCGCCGCCCGCGCTCGAGATCGTTGATGTGCGGAGCGCCCGTGACCGGTCCGAAGTTGACGACGTTGTCGCCGACGTGCAGATGCCGCTCGCCATTGCGGGCGTAGAGCACGAAGCGCGGCGGCGCGGGCGCGAGGTGTGCCTCGACGAGGTCGCGCCCGAGGCGAACCATCTGGGTGCTCTCATCGACCAGGGCACCGCAGCGCCGATACACCTCGCGCGCAGCGGCGCTGCGGATCTCGAGCCCCGCCTCCTCGAGCACACGAAAGGAGGCATCGAGAATCCGTTCGACCTGCTCGGCAGTGAGAACCTCGATCGGCGGCCAGGGATTGGTGAGCCTCGGAAGCGGGGCCAGCGTGGGACCGGTCGCGCGGGCGGCGCGACCTCGCTCGCGCCGCCTGGGCGTCGTGGGAGCTTCGCTCATCGGGGGCGATGCTACTCCTCGCTGCGCACCCCGTCCCGCGTGCGCAGGCGGTCAGCCGGCGCGTGCCGAGAGCCTCACCGCCTGACCCAGCGGCCGCCCCTGAGGTGCCAGCCGTCGGCTCCGTGAACCCACCGGCGCTCTTCCCAGCGATATCCGGCACGCGGCGCCTGCCAGCGCCCGCCGACCCACGTGTAACGTCCGCCGACCCAGTTCCAGTAGCCCCCGATCCAGAAGTACCCTGGCGCCGGGGCTACGCCGTAATACTCGGCTTGCGGCGGCGGCGGCGCAGCGGCGATGGCCGGGCCGATATAAAGCCCGCCGGGTGTGGGCGTCACCACGCATGCACTCAGCGCCATTGAAAGTGCCACGCAGGCGATGAGACTTCGCATGACAGCAGCCGAATTCGACATAGGAGACCTCATCCGGTATTGACCGATTGGGAGAATTGCCTCGTCAGCCCTTAAAACGCAAGAGCGGCCCTGCGGTGCACATCCCCACCGACGTCCCGAAGGCTGTATCCCCGCCCCCCTGCTCAGCCGAGCCACAGCGACAGCTCGTTCCCCGACTCGAACGGCAGGCCGAGCGACACATACCCGTTGGCCGGATTTCGCACGTAGACGACGTACGGCGATTCGGCGGTCGTGTTGTCGGTTGCAACGATTGCGCGCGGCGCGAGCGTCGGCTCGAGCAGCTTGAGGACGGGAACGTACAGATTCTTGGCGCCATCGAGCAGCACCAGATCGATCGGACTGCCGACGCCGTCTTTCAGCGTCTCGAGCGCATCGCCGAGACGGATGTCCACCAGGTCCGAAAGTCCCGCGGTCTCGAGGTTCCTGCGAGCGGCCTCGGCCTTGGAGGCGACGAACTCGGTGGTCACGAGGCGTCCCCCGCCGTTGTCGCGCAGCGCTGCGGCGAGCTGGATCGTCGATAGCCCGAACGAGGTGCCGAACTCGACGATGGTCTTCGCGCCGCGCGCGCACGCGAGCACGTACAGGAGCGTGCCGAACTCGCGGTCGATGGGAATATAGGCGCCGCTCATGCGCTGGTAGGTCGCACGATAGTCCGCCTGTTGCGCCTCGAACGCCGCCTTGCGCTCCGCCGGCGACAACCGTGCGCGCTGCTCGCGCAGCGGCTGGTCCGCTTCCTGAGCGCTCGCGTACAGCCGCTCGAGAATCCCACTCACGATGGGCGAGCTGAGGGTCGACATCGGCGTGAAATCACTCGGTTGCTGCGGACCGGAATCTTATAACCTTTCATGGCGGATCGTGCCATCATCCGCCGGTGGACGCTCGCCGGCCGACCAAACAGCGCGAAGTACGCACCCGCATCGTCGACTCCACGCGCTGGAACGAGCTCAGGCTGCGCCCGAGCGATATCGTCATCGCAAGCTGGGGCAAGTCCGGAACGACCCTGATGGTGCAAATGGTGTCGCAGCTGGTGACGCACGGTGCCGAGGGGGTGGGCGTCAAGGCGCCGTGGGTCGAAGCTCTGCCGTTCGCGCCGAAGGAAAGGATGCTCGCGGCGGTCGAGGCACTCCCGGATCCCCGCGTGCTCAAGACCCATCTGCCGTTCGATGCGCTCGTTTTTACCGATGAGGCGAGGTACGTATACATCGGCCGCGATCCGCGCGATGTCGTATGGAGCGCGTACAATCACCACGTCTCACTCACGGCGCGCAGCATCGAGGCCTTCAACAGCACGGCGGGTGAAGGCCCGCGCATCGTGCCGTGCAGGCACACGGTGCGCGACTACTACCTCCACTGGCTCGAGCGCGACCGGCTGCCCGGATTCACGCTCAACGAGCCGTTCTGGCCCCACGTGCGAGGCTGGTGGGAGCAGCGTCACCTGCCGAACGTCCTTTTGATGCACCACGCGCGAATCACCGCCGACCCCGCCGGGGAAATGCGCCGGCTCGCCGCCTTCCTGGGCATCGAGATCGATGCGAGCGCCTTCCCGGCGATGCTCGCCCACTGCCGCATCGATTACATGCGCAAGCACGCCGCGAGCCTTCCCGCCTTCACGCGCATCTTCGAGCACGGTGCAGCGAGCTTCTTCCACAGCGGAGCGAACGGGCGCTGGCGGGAGGTGCTCACGGCAGAGGAGATCGAGCGCTGCGATGCGGTCGCGGCACGGAAGCTCTCCCCCGAGTGTGCGCACTGGCTGCGCACGGGTGAGCTTGCGGACTGATCGAATTCGAAACGGAGATACTCCCATGGTCCAGCGATTCGGCGATCAGAACTTCTCCGGCAATTTCTTCCCGCCGCTGCGCTTCGAGGGAGAGATCCTCGACTGCGAGGTGCAGGGAGAGATTCCGCGCGACATTCACGGCACGTTCTATCGACTCGGTGGGGACTGGGCCTATCCGCCGAAGTCCCCGCACGATGCGCCCTTCAGCGCCGACGGCTACATCTCGATGTTCCGCTTCGCGAACGGGCGCGTGGATTACCGCGGGCGCTTCGTGCGAACGCCGCGCTATCTCGCGAACCAAAAGGCCGGGCGTCAGCTCTTCGGGATCTATCGCAATCGAGCGGCGGACGACCCCTCGGTGCGCTCCTTGAGCAGCACGGTCGCCAACACCACGCCGGTCATCCACGCCGGCCGTCTTTTTGCGACCAAGGAGGACGCGCGCCCCTACGAGATCGACCCTCACACGCTCGAGACTCGCGGCGAGTGCGACTTCAAGGGCAAGTTGAAGAGTCTCACCTTCACGGCCCACCCGAAGATCGATCCCGTGAGCGGCGAGCTGATCTGCTTCGGTTACGAGGCGACCGGCGAGGCATCGACGGACGTGTTCGTCTATTTCATCGACCGCTCGGGCGAGGTGAAGCGCGAAGTGCGCCTGCAGGCTCCCTATGTCGGGGAGATGCACGACATGGCGATCACGCGCACCCACGTCGTGCTTCCGCTCTACCCGCTCACCACCGACAAGGAATGGCTCGCGGAGGGCAACATTCACTGGTACTGGGACCGCCGGCTGCCGGGTTATCTTTGCGTGCTGCCCCGCGACGGGGATGCCAAGGATGCGCGCTGGATCAAAGGTCCTTCGCACGCCATGGTGCATACGCTCAACGCCACGACGCAGGGTAATCGCCTCACCCTCGACGGGGCGGTCTCGGATGCCAATCCGTTCCCGTTCTTCCCCAACCGCTTCGGCCCGCCGTGGACACCGGAGAATGGCAACTCGACCGTGCGCCGCTTCACGCTCGAGCTCGATTCCGAGCACGAGGGCTGGGAGGAGCAGCGGCCGTTTCCGTCGGCACCGGGAGGACTGCCGCGCATCGATGACCGTTTCATCTCCCTGCCGTACCGCTACGGGTGGATGGGCTACTCGGATCCCACGCGGCCGTTCGAGGTGGAGCTCGCCGGGGGCAGAGCGTTCCCCATCACCAACTGCCTCGGCCGCTTCCACATGACGAGCGGCAAGCTCGATACCCTCTTCGTGGGCAGCGACGGAACGCTGCAGGAGGCGTGCTTCGTTCCGAGGAACAGCAAGGCGGCGGAGGGCGAGGGATATCTGGTCGCCGTTTACACCAACTTGGCGGAGTCGCGCGCCGAGCTCATCGTCGTGGAGGCACAGCGCATGGAAGAGCTCGCGCGGGTGATCCTGCCCTTCCAGCTGAGTGTGCAGGTGCACGGCGCATGGGCGCCGTACGAGACTCTGCCGTTCGAATCCTGAGACGCGAAGTCCCTCAGGTCCCTACTGCCGAGCGGCCCAGGCGAGTCCGTCCGGCCGCGGACCCACATCGATGTGGTCCACGGGCGTGAGCGTGCTCATATCCAGAACCACCACGGTGTTGTCGGACGTGCAGGCGACGTAGGCTCGCCGGTCATCGGGGGCGACGAGCACGCCGGCGCAGCCGTGGCCGGCACGAATGCGCTTGACCTCGGTGCGGGTCCTCGCGTCGTACACCAGGACCTCGCCGGTGCGCAGGCTCGAGACGAGTACACGGCGGCCATCGTGGGTAAACCTCACACGGTTGGCGCCGACGGCGTTCGCATCGAGCACCTGTGCGACTCGCTTGGCGGCAGTGTCGATCACGTAGATCCGGCCCGATCCGGAGGCGGCCGTCCAGAGTTCCCTGCCGTCCGGAGACACGTCGAATCCCTCCGTGCCCCGCTCGGTCGGCACGAGGGTATGGACCCACACGAGCGGGCGGGCGAGG
>JASHUC010000545.1 GCA_030040235.1 Gammaproteobacteria bacterium
GCCACGACGAGCGCGACTTCGCCTTCGCCCACGCCTACGGGCTGCCCATCAAACAGGTGATCGAGAGCGGTGGGGAGGAGTACTCCGCGAGCCGCTGGATGCCGTGGTACGCCTCGACCGAGGGCAGTCGCTGCATCCACTCGCGCTCGCCGGACGGCCGCTACGACTACGACGGGAAGAGCTACCCGCAAGCCGTCGATGCGGTTGCCGCGGATCTCGCAGCGCTCGGGATCGGCGCCAAGAAGGTGCAATGGCGGCTGCGCGACTGGGGGATCTCCCGCCAGCGCTACTGGGGCACGCCGATCCCGATCATCCACTGCGAGGCCTGCGGCGTGGTCCCGGTGCCGGAGGAGGATCTGCCCGTCGTGCTGCCCGAGGATCTGGTGCCGGATGGGACCGGCAACCCGCTCAACCGGGACGAGCGCTTCCTCGCCTGCGCGTGCCCCTCGTGCGGTAAGCCGGCGCGGCGCGAGACCGACACGATGGATACCTTCGTCGACTCGTCCTGGTACTACATGCGCTACTGCTGCCCCGATGCCGCCTCGATGGTCGACGAGCGCACCGCGTACTGGATGCCGATGGATCAGTACATCGGCGGCATCGAGCACGCGGTGCTGCACCTTCTGTATGCGCGGTTCTGGACCAAGGTGATGCGCGATCTCGGCCTCGTCGAATTCAACGAGCCGTTCACGCGCTTGTTCACCCAGGGCATGCTGCTCGCACATTGCTACTTCCGCGAGGATGCGAGCGGCCGCAAGCGCTGGTTCTATCCCGCCGAGGTGCAAGAGCAGTTCGACGAGCGCGGGGTCCCCACCAGCGCCATCGCGAAGGAGGACGGCGCGGCGGTGCTCTACGGGGGCATCGAGAAGATGTCGAAGAGCAAGAACAACGTCGTCGAGCCGCGCGATTTCATCGAACGCTTCGGCGCCGATACGGCGCGCGCCTTCGTGATGTTCGCCGGCCCGCCGGACCAGAGCGCTCCGTGGTCGGACAAGAGCGCCGAAGGCGTGTACCGCTTCCTGCGGCGCCTCTGGAGCTTCTGCCACGGCGAGCGCGCGCGGATCGCGAGCGCACCGCCCGAGGTCTCGGCCGATCTCGAGAGCACCCTGACGAAGACGCGTCACGACCTGCACGCGACCCTGCAGCAGGCGTTGTTCGACTTCGAGCGCATGCAGTTCAACACCGTGATCTCGGCGGCGATGAAGATGCTGAATGCGCTCGAGGCGGCGAGGAGCCAGCCCGGGAGCGCCGCTCTTCTCAAGGAGGGCACGGGGATACTTCTGCAGACGCTCTACCCGATCGCGCCCCACATCACTCACGTGCTGTGGGTGGAGCTCGGATACGCGAAGGACCGCGGGGACCTCCTCGATGCACCGCTGCCGCAGCCCTCGCGCGCGGCCCTGCACCGGGAGGAGCTCGAGCTCGTCGTGCAGGTGAACGGCAAGCTCCGGGGCCACGTCACCGTCGCCGCGGATGCGAGCGAGGAGGCCGTCAAGGCGGCCGCGCTCGCCGACGAGCGCGTGCGCAGGTTCGTGGCCGGCAAGCCGGTGCGCAAAGTGATCGTCGTGGCCAACAAGCTCGTCAATCTCGTCATATGAGCCGGAGCCGGACGGGCCGCGATTTGCGCGCGCCGAGACCGTTGCCCGGCCCGGCGCTCGTCCTCGGCCTCGCCGGCCTCGCCGCGGTGCTCGCCGGCTGCGGCTTCCGCCTCGAGGGTCACACGCCGCTTCCGAAGCCGCTCTCGGTCTCCTACGTCGAGGCGAAGGACCCGCAGAGCGACTTCGTCCAGGGCCTGCGCAAGGCGCTGCGCGCCGCCGGCGCGCGTGTGACGGAGCAGAGCTCGCAGGCGACCGCGGTGGTGCACGTCCTCGAGGACACTGCGACCCCGCGCGTGCTCTCGGTCTCCACGGCCGATCTGCCGATCGAATACGAGATCACCTATACCGTGCGCGTCTCCGTGACCGCAGACGGCAAGGATCTGCTCGCCCCGCAGGAGATCACGGCGCGGCGCGACTACACCTTCGACCAGTACGTGATGCTCGCGAAGGACAACGAGGGTGCGATCCTGCGCGCAGCGCTCGCGCACGATCTCGTCGACATCACGATGCGACGATTGACGCGGCTTTAGCCGCTGTCCGCGAAGCGGTCCGTTGCCGCGACGAGCTCGTGCGTGATCCCGCGCTCGAACGCCGAATGTCCGGCGTCGGGCACGATGCGCAGCTCCGCTTCCGGCCACGCGCGATGCAGATCCCAGGCGCTGCGCATGGGGCACACGAGGTCGTAGCGGCCCTGCACGATCACACCGGGGACCTTGCGCATGCGCTCCACGTCGGCGAGCAGTTGATCATCGCTGTGCAGAAAGCCGCCGTTGATGAAGTAATGGCACTCGATGCGGGCGAATGCGGCGGCGTAGCTGTCATCCTGAAACTTGGCGACGTAACTCGGGTTGAGCTTGAGAAAGCTCGTCGCGCCCTCCCAGATCGCCCACGCCCGCGCGGCGCGGTTGAGCACCTGCGGATCCTCGCTCGTCAAGCGCCGGTAGAACGCGCGGATCATGTCGTTGCGCTCCTCGGGCGGGATCGGTTCGACATAATGTTCCCAGAGATCCGGGAACAGCGCGCCCGCCCCACCGGGATCCTGATAGAACCAGTCGAGCTCCCAGCGCCGCAGGAGAAAGATGCCGCGCAGGACGAGCTCCGAGACCCGTTCGGGATGCGCCTGCGCGTAGGCGAGGGCGAGCGTCGAGCCCCAGGAGCCTCCGAAGACGAGCCAGCGCTCGATCCCGAGCCGCACCCGCAGCCGCTCGATGTCCTCGACGAGCAGCCACGTCGTGTTCTCGACGAGGCTCGAATGCGGGCGGCTCTTGCCGCAGCCGCGCTGATCGAAGAGCACGATCCGGTAGCGGCGCGGGTCGAAGAAACTGCGCATCTTGGCGTCGGTGCCGCCGCCCGGTCCGCCGTGGAGGAAGACGGCGGGTTTGCCGCGCGGATTGCCGCATTCCTCGTAGTAGATCTCGTGCGGCCCCGACACGCGCAGATACCCGCTCGAGCGAGGCTCGATGGGCGGGTACAGGCGCTTGAGCGGTCCTGCCCGGGTGGCGGCATAGGCCGGCCGGCCGGCCGGTTTTCCAATCGAGGCACGCATCCTCAGGTTCCGAATCGGCTGGATGGCTCAAATCGTCTGGATGGCCCAATATACCGCAGGTAGCATGCGGTACATCGCACCGAAACCTTACAGGATCGCTTGAAGCTCAGCCTCGACTCCCTTCCCCGGCATCTCGCGCGCGAGATGAGCCCCGTCTACCTCGTTTCGGGCGATGAGCCGCTGCTCTGCGGCGAGGCGGTCGACGCGGTCCGCGCCCGCGCCCGGGCCGCCGGCTTCACCGAGCGCGAGATGCATGTGGTGGAGCGGGGAACCGACTGGGACGCGGTTCGCGCTGCCGCCGGCACGCTGTCGCTGTTCGCCGCGCGACGCATCATCGAGCTGAAGCTCCAGGGCAAGCCCGGCGTCTCGGGGGCTCGTGCGCTCGAGGCCATGATCCAGTCGGCGGGCGAGGACACGATTCTCATCATCGCGAGCCCGCGACTCGATCGGGATGCGCAGAGCTCCGCATGGGTCCGGGCGGCCGAAGCTCGCGGCGCCTGGGTGACCGTCTGGCCGGTTGCGCGCGAGCGGTTGCCGGCCTGGCTCGAGGCACGCTGCCGCCGGCTCGGCCTCAAGGTGGAGCCTCGAGCGCTCGAGCTGCTTGCCGAGCGCACCCAAGGCAATCTCCTCGCTGCGCAGCAGGAGCTCGAGAAACTCAAGCTGCTCTTCGGCGGGAAGCGGCTCGATGTGGAGCACGTGCTCGCGGGAACGGCCGACAGCGCGCGATTCAACGTCGGTGAGCTCTCCAATGCTCTCATCGCCGGACAGCCCGCGCGCGCGCTACGCATCCTGCAGGGGTTGCGTGAAGAGGGCGTCGAGCTGCCGCTCGTGTTGTGGTCCGTGACCAAGGCGATGCGCGAGGGCACATCGTCCGCACGGCTCGTGGCGCGGGCGGCCCGCGCCGACGGAATGGCCAAGGGACGGCTCCCAGGCAACGCCTGGGACGAGGTGGCGCTGCTCGCCGCCGAGATCTGCGGACGCACGGCCCTGCCGTTGCTCGCGACCTGAACCGATGCAACCGATCGGAGTTTTCGGCGGCGCCTTCGATCCGATCCATTACGGACATCTGCGCACCGCATTCGAGTTGCGCCAGGCGCTCGGGCTCGCCGAAGTGCGGTTCCTGCCGACCGGCAACCCGCCGCATCGCGCCGAGCTCTCCGCGAGCGCGGAGGTGAGGCTCGCCATGGTGAAGGCCGCAGTCGTCGGCCAGTCGAGCTTCGTCGTCGATGATCGCGAGGTGCGCCGCTCGGGTGTGTCCTATTCCATCGACACGCTCACGGAGCTGCGTGCGGAATACCCCGACCGCTCGCTGTGTCTGCTGCTCGGGATGGACGCCTTTCTCGGCCTGCCGAACTGGCACCGCTGGCGCGAGCTGTTCGACCTCGCCCACGTCGTGGTGGCGCACCGGCCCGGGTGGAAGGCCCCGACCCGCGGGCCGCTCGGGGAGGTGATGGTCGACCGCGGTACGGGCAGCATCCGGGACCTGCAGGAGAAGCGTGCCGGACACATCTACGTGCACGCGGGGACTCAACTCGAGATCTCCTCGACCGAGCTGCGTCAGCTCCTCGAGGCCGGCCGTGACCCGCTCTACCTGGTGCCTGATGTGGTGCGCCGGATCATCTACGACACCGGATGCTATGCTCGAACGCGAAATGCCCCCGAGAAATAATCGT
>JASHUC010000546.1 GCA_030040235.1 Gammaproteobacteria bacterium
GATTGGCAAATGACATTGAATAACCTCTGAATCTGTTGGCTCGCCCCGCAGCGCCCGTGAGGGCCCCGACGGACCCATGGCCCATCAGGCTACGACTGCGGCGGTCAGATGCGAGTGTGGTAGTAAGGGAAAATCGAAGTGTATCGGGTAGGACAGACTGCGAGCTGAGCCGGGCGCTGACCGCGAACCCCGGGACCCCAGCGCAGCGCACTCTACACACTTTGCTGCAGCACGTCCAATGCGGACCGCGTGTCTCTGCGAGCTGCAGCGGTGTGATGGCCTACGCCTTGCGCTCCTCGAGCAGGAACCGGAGCCGCCCGTCGCGGAGAGTTTGCGTCACAGTCTGCTGCTGTTGGCCCGGCAGCCATTCGCACCGGGCGGAACCCTACGGACCTTCATCCGGATCGAAGACGATTGATGCGAAGGTACCCGCCATTTCGCTTTGTGCTCCATTACCCGGTCCGACGGTGACGAACAGTTCGTTCTCGGCTCCACTGGATGAGTTTCCGCCACCGAAAGCGATTGCCCAAGTGTTGTTGAAGATAATCGGTCTGCCCTGTCGATCCCTTATCGTTCCTACGAACTCGCCGGTTTTCGGATTGAACCCGTTGATGGTGCCGTCGGCCGAGTTGTTGGAAACGAGCAGCGTATTGCTCAGCGGCCCGAAATCGCTGGGAGCGAGAGTAATGCCCCAGGCCTGATTGAGCGGCAGGCCTTGGACCAATGTTTTCACCAAGGTTCCATTCTCGCGGAAGACGTCGATATAGCCGCCGGCACCCACGTTCGGTATCGCATACGCGACGTAAACCAGGCCATTGATGTCCTGGATGCCGAACACTGAGAAGGTCGATGGGATATTGGAATCCCGAAACGACCCCACAAACTCGAAGTTGCCGTCGAACATGTCCACCTGATTGTTGGTATTGTCAGCCGCGTAGAGGTAATTGGGTCCCGAGGAATTATTGGAGATGGCCAAGCCGGTGTACATGGGTACGCCAATCGGAGCCGGGACCGCCGACGGCGGGACCGCGATGATCGCTTCGTTCTTGTTAGCGCCAAAGGCCCAGGCGCTGATCGTGCCGTCCAGCGTCGCAAAAATGAAATTCGCGGGCGTGCCCTGAATCTGAAATTCCTGCGATCCGTTGAAGACGATGCCCGTCGGTGTGCCAGGGCCGTTGCCGCCGGTTGGCGAGGTCGGTCCATTCCCTGCGGTGGGGATCAGGACCTTGAGCGCTTGTGGTGCTCCGGTTGCGGTGTACACGGTCGCCCACCCTGAGAGATTATCGCTGACCCACCAAGGCGATGTGGCGCTGGTACCGCGGGCCAATCCCCAAGCATTGACCAGCAGGGGATCGGTGTTCGGGGTGTGTTCATCGATTTGATTCGACACTAAATTCGTGAGGCGATACTGAGCTTGGGACGGGATCGAAAGCGCGAAGAGAGCCACACCGACACAGGCGATGACTGCTGTCCGGCAAGCTTGCATACTCATATTGGTTTCTCCCAGGGGAGTCAGGAACAGAGGGAGGAGAGCCGTCGGCCGGAGTGACCGGGCGCAGGAACCTCCCTTACCTGATCAACACGCTGTGAGTGCACGCAAGGCGCGGAAGGGTTCATCAGAAGCGGGTGGGTTCCCTCTTGCGGAATGCAGATTGAGTGTTGGCCATGCCAACTGGAGTGGCGGCGCAATCGGGAGCTTCAGCTCGAGCTCGGGGTCGGACCGTTATCAGTTGCGAGATGCTGGGGGAGCGAGGTGATCGACAGATCGAACGGCTATGAAGGAATCGCGACCGAGTTCCTCGCAAGCCGCGGCGGGCGCGGCGGCACCCGTATCGGCGTCGATAGGGTGTGGACGTGGGCCGGCCAGCTGGCGCGCGGATCCACCGTCCTCGATCTGGGCTGCGGGTCCGGTGTTCCAATCACGGAGCTCCTGATTGACCGCGGCCTTGCCGTCTCCGGCATTGACGCCTCGCCGTCACTCGTGTCTGCGTTCAAGCGACGATGGCCGGATACGCCCGTCGCGTGCGAACCGGTGGAGGAGTCGCAGTTCTTTCGCCGGCAATTTGATGCGATCCTTGCCTGGGGACTGGTGTTCCTGTTGTCAGCCGCCACTCAACGCGACCTCGTCAGGCGAATCAGCGACGCGTTGAAACCGGGGGGGCGTCTGCTGTTTACCTCTCCGGCTGAGGCGGTAACGTGGAACGATGCGATGACCGGGCGGCCTTCGCGATCACTCGGCGCCGCAGAATACCAGCGTGAACTCTCGAGCGTCGGACTCGCGGTGATCGACCAATATCGTGACGAGGGCAGGAATCACTATTTCGACGTGGTGAAGCAGGCCGCCGGCGCGTCCTAACCCTTCAATTGACATTTGTGCCGCCGCCGAAAAGCGCGTTTGGCAGCCATTCGGATAATCGCCGGGCGCGCGGTGAACGTATGCGGCCTCGACATTACCCACCAATGCCGAGGCTATGCCGAGCGGGTCACCTCGAGCACGCGAAGATCGCGGCCGCGTGTCTCTCGGCCGTAAAGTGCGATGAGCCCCAAACCGAGCAGCACGGGAACAGCGGTCGCGACCGCCGCGGTTGCGAGCACCGGAATGAGCGCGAGGCTGCTCAGGCCTTGGCAGATGAGGCCGCCGCTCTTGCTCACCCCCGCCACCCAACCAGTCGCGCGGCCGCGGATGCGCAGTGGATAGCTCTCGGCCGTGTAGGGAAGGATGATCGCGATGACGCCGGTAGTACCGACGATAAGCAGCGTGAGTGCCACGATCGGGTTGGACGCGGCGGGCACACCACTCTCGCGCAGTACGACGGCCAGAAGGCCCGCAGCAGTGACACCAATCATGACGAGCAGCGCGCCCTTGGTGCTCCAGCGCGAGTAAAGCAGCGCCGCGATCGCCACAACGGGCGCCGAGATGAAAGTCGAGCGGGCGATGATCGCGGCGGCGACCCCGATGTCACGACCCTCCGCGATGAGTTGGCCCGGCAGCCACAGGAGCACACCGAAATTGAGAAGTCCCCACGCGAGTGCTGCGATGGTGAGCGCGACCGTGGTACCGAGGTAACGACTGTCCGTGGGCGGCAAGTGCGAATGGTCGAGCTGTGCTTCCTCGTCCCACTCATCGGTCTTGCTGACGATCACCGACCCGAAGCGCTGGAGCGTTGCGAGTGCCTCCTGGGGTCTTCCGATATGGATGAGAAAGCGCGCCGACTCCGGGATGAACGGACTCAAGCCGATCAGCAGCAGCCCCGAAGGTAGATTGAGAAACCACATGATGCGCCAGCCGAATTCCGGCTGGAGCAGCGCCGAGAAGCCCGCAGCCGCGAGATAGCCGCCCAGAGTGCCGGCGCCACCGATGAGGACGAGGCTCCAGCCTCGGTGGCGCGTTGGCATGACCTCCGCGAGTAGCGCGTAGGCGACCGGCAGCATGCCGCCCGCCGAGCCTCCCATGAGAAAACACATGAGCAGGTTCCAGCGGAACGAGGGCATGGCGCCGCAGATCGAGGTGCCGACGAACATCACGCCGGAGAGCAGGATTGTGGCGCGGCGACCGTACTGATCGGCAAGCACTCCCCAGAGGAACGAGCCGAGCGTCGCACCGCTCAACGCCGAGAACGGCAGCAGCGCCACTGCCGCCGGATTGATCCGGTACTCGGTACTCATACCTGGAATGACGAACCCCAGGCTGCTGATCTTCATCGTATCGACGACGAGCGCCATCGCGAGGGCGGCGCCTGCGGCCCAGTGCCAGACGGTGAGTGGGGCCTGCTCCGGCGCGGCGACTCGCTCGTGCGTCATCGACCGATCGGTGCTGGCTTCCTTCGGGCGCAAGCCGTAGACCGCTGCAATGATGCCGATGATGATGCAGGCCATTCCAAAGAGCATTCCCGACCCCATCGGCATGCCCGCGAGCCGATAGTGCATCGACCGAGCCATCACGAACATCGGCAGATGCAACAGCACGCCGATTACCACCGACAAGGTGCCCAGCCAGAACGCCGGTGCACTGCGTCGATCGGCAAACATGAAGAGTTCGTTCATCATCCGTTGCGCCGTTGAACGCGTGCGTGCGGGCTCACCCACGCGATCACAGGCATACGCCTGGACGCGCCGCCCTCTGGCGGATCGCCAATTCGCAAAGTGGATTTCCGGCACGGCCCTCGAGCGGGTGCGGCAGCCGTAGTATTACGTTATCGTGTGCCCGAGGCAACTTCGTGAGCGACAGACGAATCCGGAGCGTGTTGATCGTCGGAGGCGGCACGGCCGGGTGGATGGCGGCAGCCGCGCTTTCGAAGTCGTTCGCGGGGATGGGCATACAGCTTCGGTTGATCGAGTCATATTCACCGAAATGTGACACGCCTGATGGTCACCCTGCGGGCCCGGCTGGCACTCTGCCGCGGCTCGGAGTGCAGGGGGTGGTATATGACGCGAGCCCGTCTCGGCCAGCTGATTGCCACAGCGATGGCACTCGCCGGTCTGGCTGGCGCGTGCACGCTTGCGGCGCCTTCCGTATACGGGTGTCACTGCTCGAGCGCACCCCAGCAATTTGCTCGAGAGGTCGCCGACTACGATCACTGCGTTATGGGCATCAGGAAATCGAGCGAGCACCGGGAGTTCGCCGACCTCGAAATCGATGCCAAGTGTCCCGTCAAACCCTCCGAGTCCGTAACACGCGCGTTCGTGGAAGGAAGAAAGGCGCTGCGCGACAGCAATTTGCGAGTCTCGGGCGCCATACTGGCATTCTGCGCCTTACCCTGGGCAGCCATTGGCGTGGGTAGGATCAAACAGCGCCGGCGACATGACCAAAGAAGTTGAGGAAGAGCTCGACGCCATCCTCGCGCGTCACAATGCTCGCGTGGCAGAGGCGAGGACTGAAGCAGCCGGCAAGACTGCGGCCCAGGACACGTTCACTCGCGGCGCCACATCGTGCCTGGAGAATGTGATCGCACCGGCGCTGCAGCAGATGGCTGAGGCGCTCAAGGCGCGAGGCGTGGCCGCGAGGCTGGCAATCGAGGCGAGCACTGTGCGACTCGACATTCCGGTGAGCCGGCACGCGCGCCTCGGCTACGGACTCGGCGGCTATCCCTACCTCAGGGCCAGGGTGGATCGCCAGACCCGGCGGATCCACTTCGAGCGCAACACCGTCGACGGCCGCGGTGGCAGCCGGGTAGCCGATTACGCGATCGCGGAGGTCAGTTCGGATCTGGTCAAGGCTATGGTGATGGATCTGGTGCGAGCGCTGTTCGGCGCACCTTAGGCGATTCGGCTGACCGACTGCCTGGGGCCGGCAAGCATCCCGGCTTGAGCGGCCGTCAACGCCGTCATGTTCAGCACGCGGCGGAACGTGGACGAGGGCGTCAGGACATGCGCGGGCCGGGCGACTCCCATCAGGATCGGGCCGACGGTCGTGCCCTCGCCATCCGTGACCTTCAGCACGTTGAACAGAATG
Source organism: Gammaproteobacteria bacterium (assembly GCA_030040235.1). The sequence continues at coordinate 5,453 of JASHUC010000546.1, forward strand.
TTCGCGGCGTCGATGTTCGGACAGACAAGGACGTTGGCCTCGCCCGTGAGGCGGCTGTCCATGAGCATGCCGCGGCGGATCACCTCGGAGAGCGCGGCGTCACCGTGCATCTCACCGTCGCACTCCACGTCGGGATTCTGCTTGACGAAGATGTCATAGCCCTCGCGCACGCGTTTGGCGGACTCGCGGCGCGAGGAGCCGTAGTTGGAGTGGGATAGAAACGCGACCTTCGGCGTCATGCCGAACAACCGCACCTCGCGCACCGCCTGCCGCGCAATGCATGCGAGCAGCTCGCCCGAGGGAACATCGTTCACGTAGGTATCGGCGATGAACAGGGTGCGCTTGTCGATCGTGATGCCCGACAAGGCGGCGAGCGCCCGTTCACCCTCACGCAGCCCGATCACGTCTCGGATGTGCTCCAGGTGCGCGTCGTAGCGGCCGTGCAGACCGCAGATCATGCCGTCGGCATCGCCGAGATGCACCATCAGCGAGGCGATGGCGGTCGTGGAGCGAAGCACGGTGGCCTTCGCCGCATCGGGGCTCACGCCGCGTCGTCCCATGATGCGGTGATAGGCCTGCCAGTACTGTTTGAAGCGTGGATCGTCGTCCTGATTCACGACGCTCACGTCCACGCCGAGCCTCATCCGCAGGCCGGCTTTCCTGACGCGCGCCTCGATCACCGCCGGGCGGCCGATGAGGATGGGTGATGCGAGATCTTCATCGAGCGCCACCTGTGCCGCGCGCAGCACGCGCTCATCCTCACCTTCCGCATAGGCGATGCGCTTGCAGCTCGACGCGCGCGCCGTGCCGAACACCGGCCGGGTGAGCAGGCCGCCCGAGGAGAACTGACGGGCCAGCTGCTGGCGATAGGCTTCGAGGTCTGCAATCGGGCGCGTCGCGACGCCCGATGCGGCTGCCGCGGCCGCCACGGCCGGCGCGATGCGCAGAATCAGCCGTGAGTCGAAAGGCTTCGGGATGATGTAGTCCGTGCCGAACGCGAGCTCCTGACCTGCGTAGGCGCTCGCCACCTCTTCGCTGATCTCCGCCTTCGCGAGGTCGGCGATTTCCTTAACGCAGGCGAGCTTCATCTGCGAGGTGATCTTCGTCGCTCCCGAATCCAGGGCACCGCGAAAGATGTAGGGAAAGCACAGGACGTTGTTGACCTGATTGGGGTAGTCCGAACGGCCCGTCGCAACGATGCAGTCCGGGCGCGCGGCCCGCGCGAGCTCGGGGCGAATCTCCGGCTCCGGGTTCGCAAGCGCCAGGATGATCGGCCTCGTGGCCATACCCTTGATCATGTCCGGCATCAGCACGCCGCCGGCCGAGCAGCCGAGGAACACGTCTGCGCCCGGCATCACGTCCGCCAGCGTGCGCAGGCTCGTCTGCTGCGCGTAGCGCGCTTTCTCGGCGTTGTACGGGTCGCCGCGGCCCTCGTAGATGAGGCCCTTGGAGTCGCACGCGAACACATGGCTCCGGTTGAGTCCCAGTCCCACCAACAGATCGAGAATGGCGATCGAAGCCGCGCCCGCGCCGCAGACGACGACTTTCACCTTGCCGATGTCCTTGCCGACGAGCTCCAGGCCGTTGTGGATCGCCGCCGCGGCGATGATGGCCGTGCCATGCTGGTCATCGTGGAACACCGGGATGTTCAGCCGTTCGGTCAGTTTGCGCTCGATGTAGAAGCATTCCGGCGCCTTGATGTCCTCGAGGTTGATGCCACCGAGCGTCGGTTCCAGCGCGGCGATCATGTCGATCAGCTTGTCCGGATCACGCTCCGCGAGCTCGATGTCAAACACATCGATGCCGGCGAACTTCTTGAACAGGCATCCCTTACCCTCCATGACCGGTTTCGCCGCCAGCGGTCCGATATCGCCGAGGCCCAATACGGCCGTGCCGTTCGTCACGACCCCCACGAGGTTGCCGCGCGAGGTGTAATCGGCCGCCGCACGCGCATCGGCGGCGATGTCGAGGCACGGGTAGGCGACACCGGGCGAGTAGGCGAGCGAAAGGTCACGCTGATTGGTCAGAGGCTTGGTCGGGGAGACGGCGACTTTTCCCGGGCTCGGCCGGCGGTGGTAGTCACGGGCAGCATCGCGCAGGGCTGCTTCGGCAGCGGTCAACTTGGTGGACATGCTTGGTGTCGGGGTTGAGTGTGTGAAGACGATTCTACATTCCGAGGGTCTGGCGCAGAAACTGGTCGCTTTTTCTCAGTATCTGCGTGCGCGCGCTGGAGTCATCCAGAAGTCGAGTGTCCCGTGAAACATCAGAACCGGGACTTTGATCTTTCCTGTGCTTGGAGCGCGGTGGCAACGAGCAGGCAAACGACCGCGAATGCGAGTCGCATCACATGACCCCGAACAAACAGCCGCATCGTGGCGGCGCACGCAGGACCAACCCTGCCGAGGTTGCCTCGGTGTGGGACGGTCGTTATTTCACCGCTTCCTCTCTCTCCAACTGGTCCACAGCCTGCTCGGAATGTTGCTGCATCTGCTCCAGTTGGGGTTTCGTCAGGCAGGTCTCCTGCGCATTGACGCGCGAGCCCGTGAAGCTTGAGGTCTGGCAGTAGAGCTCATGGCCGTCGCGCACGACTCGTCGCCAGCCGGGAACCTCGAACGGGGTAGACGTTACCTGAACACTTTGTTTGATCTGTCCGCTCGTCTGGCCGCTATCCGCTGCCGTGGAAGTGGGCGCAGCGTGCGCCTGGGCGGTCGCGGTTCCGTTCGAAGTGGCCGCAGCGTTCGGCTGGGCGGCGGCGGCACCGTTCGATGTGACTGCGGCCTTCACCTGGCCGCTGTCCGTCGCCGTCGAAGTTGCCGGAGCTTGCGATGCGCATCCGAGGAGCGCCGAAGCCGCCGTGAGGATGAGGAAACTCGTTACCCGCCTCATTTCGAGCCTCCTTGTGAGTATGCGTGTACGGCCCCATGGGCACGTGTACGGCCCCACGGGCACGCAGATAGTAGCGCATTTCGGCCGGGCGAGGGGCTGGCGGGGGTGCGGGTCTATCCGCCCTCGGCGGTGCGCAGTCCCCCCGCTGCAGAGGGATTCCTGGCGCCCGACTCGGCATCGAGAAGCACCTGTTCCAGCACCCCCAGATAAGCGAGGAAGCGCTTGCGGCCCGCGGAGGTGATTCTGCAGAGCGTTTGTGGCCGGTTATGCTCGAGACCCTTGGTGATCTCGAGGAGCTTTGCGGACTCGAGCACCTCGAGATGCCGGCTCAAATTGCCGTCCGTGAGACCGCAGAGCTGCTTGAGCGTGCCGAAGGTCAGGCCGTGCGGGTGACCGACGAGGGAGGTGAGCACGCTCAGCCGCGCCCGCTCGTGGATCACACGGTCGAGCCCTTCGTAGGCAAACGGGTGCGAGTGCCCCCGCTTCGGCTTGCGCTTTTGCATGAGACTCCTCTAACCGAAGGCGCGTCGGAGTGTAGCGGCTTGCCCGTCGCCGTGCGAGCGAGTAGCTTGCAGCGCAAAATACTTCGGTCTCCGACGTGTGACAGAGCTGCACAAGGCCCTGCAGGAAATCCGCTCGATCCGCTCTGAGCTTGCGCGGGGCACGGAGTTCCGCGGCTATGGACCCCTCACGGTCGCCGTCACGGGAATCCTCGCATTCGCTGCCGCCGCGGTGCAGGCCACCTGGGTGCACAAACCGGCCGAGGATGCGGCTCGATATCTTGCGATCTGGATTGCAACCGCCGCGGTGTCATTGGTCACCATCAGCGTCGAGACGGTCATGCGGGCGCAGCGCATGCACTCCGGTCTCGCTGCGGAGATGATCCGCTCGGCGCTCGAGCAATTCCTGCCGGCGATCGTCGCCGGACTGCTCGTCACGGTCGTCATCGTGCGCTACGCCACTCAAAGCCTCTGGATGCTGCCGGGTCTGTGGCAGGTGATCTTCAGCCTCGGCGTGTTCGCCTCCTGCCGCTTCTTGCCTCGTCCGTTGTTCGGCGTCGGCGTGTGGTACCTCGCCGCGGGTCTTACCTGCCTCGCGCTGGGGGGGCCTGAGCGGGCGCTTTCGCCCTGGACGATGGCTATCCCGTTCGGCATCGGACAGCTGCTCGTCGGTGCCGGGTTGCAATTCGGCTACGCACAATCGCACGAGTAGCCGCGGCTGCTTGCCGGGTTCGTCAATTCGCGCGATCAGCGTGATGCCGCCGGTGCCCCGGGCGTCGGGGCGCGTGCTCCCCTTTGAGTTTAGGATATCGCCCGCGAGGCACGGCGCGGCCGCCGGCGCGTCGCGAAATCGAAGGGTTGCACAGGCACGCACAACGATGTCGGAGCACGATTTCATCATTGTCGGTGCCGGCTCCGCCGGCTGCGTGCTCGCCCACCGGCTTACCGAGAGCGGCGGCTATCGCGTGCTGCTCCTGGAGGCGGGCCGGGCCGATCGTCGCACGCTCACCTCCCTGCCGGTCGCATGGCTTGCCGCCGCGGGCAGGCCCGCTCTCGGGTGGGGCTACCAGAGCGAGCCCGAGGCCGCGACCGGGGGGCGCAGCCTCCCGCAGCCGCGGGGCAAGCTTCTCGGCGGGACCTCCTCGATCAACGGAATGATGTACAGCCGGGGCAATCCGGGTGACTACGATCGCTGGCGAGACATGGGGCTGCCGGGCTGGGGTTTTGCCGAGGTGCTGCCCTATTTCAAGCGGATGGAGAGCAGTTGGCGAGGCGAGGGGCTGTTTCACGGTGGATCGGGTCCGCTCGCCGTCGCGCCTCAACCCCCGGACCCTTATCTGACCCCTCGCATGGCGCAGGCCGCCGCACGCCTCGGCTATCGAGAGCTCGCCGACTTCCACGGCACGCAACCCGAGGGATTTGGCCTGCCGGATTTCACCATTCGCCGGGGGCGGCGCGATAGCACGGCGACCGCCTACCTCGAGCCGGCGCGATCCCATCGCCATCTGACGGTCGAGACCGCGGCCTGTGTGACCCGGGTGCTGATCGAGCAGGGGCGCGCCATCGGCATCGAATACGTTCAGCGCGGACGCGTGTGCCGCGCTCGCGCGCGGCGCGAGGTGCTTCTCTCAGCCGGGGCCTTCAATTCGCCCCAGCTGCTGATGCTTTCCGGAATCGGGCCGCCCGAGGAGCTGCGCGCCGCCGGCATCGAGCCGGTCCATGCCCTGCCTGGGGTGGGCAAGAACCTGCAGGACCACCCGCTCGTGGTCGCCGTGTATCGCGCCTCGGCCCCGTGCACCTTCGAGCGCACGTTGAGACTCGACCGATTTGCGCTCGCGCTGCTCGCATGGCGGCTCACCGGCGCCGGTCCCCTCGCGGCCAATCCGATCTGCATTCAGGCATTCCTGCGGCTCGCCTCCGAGGCCCGATGGCCGGACGTGCAGTTTCAGGTCTCGCACGTCTCGATGCTGGGGCGCCTGTGGTTTCCCGGATGGCGGCGCGGGGCGGGTCACCAGTTCACCGCTGTTGCGCTCAGCCTTCGGCCCGCCGGCAGGGGAGAGGTGACACTGCGCAGCTCCGATCCCTTCGCCCCGCCCCGGATCCGGCTCGGTCTGCTGACAGAGCAAGCCGACCGGCGCACCGCTCGTGACATGCTGAAGCTCGCGCGGCGCTTCTTCGCGACGGATCCGGTATCGAGTCTGGTGAGCGGGGAGCTCGCGCCCGGTCGAGCGGTGCAATCCGACGAGGAGCTCGATGCCTACGTGCGCGCCACCATTCAAACCGGCATGCATCCGAGCAGCACGTGCGCCATGGGAGCCGGCGAGAGCGCGGTCCTCGACGGCGCATTGCGCGTGCGAGGGCTCGAAGGGTTGAGAGTGGTCGATGCGGCCGCGATGCCGGATGTGGTGAGCGGCAACACCAATGCGCCGACGATCATGATCGCGGAGAAGGCCTCGGATCTGATCCTCGGCAGGCCGCCCCCAGCCGGTACGCTCAGGTCGGTTCGGCGAGCGGATGGATGAGATAGCCGCCCGACTTCTCATCGCGCTCGAGCGCCAGCAGCCGCCGCGCCGCAGCCTCCTCGAGCAGCCGGTTGAAGGAGCGGAATCCGAAGTAGGTCTCGTTGAATCCGGGCCGCACGCGCTTCAGCGCTTGCTTGACCATCGAGCCCCACACCTTGCCTTCCTCGCCGCGCTCGGAGATGAGCGCATCGACCGTCGCGAGCACCAGATCGAAGGCTTCCTGCTTCTTGTCCTCTTCGCCCTTCTTGTCCTCCTCGCGCTCCTTGCCCTCGGCCGTCGCAGGAGCCGCGTTGCCGGCCTCCGCCGACTTCCGGCGCGCACCACGGCGCGCTTTCTGCTCCCGCACCAGATCGTCGTAATAGATGAACTCATCGCAGCTGGCGATGAGCAGATCCGACGTGGAGTTCTTCACCCCGACGCCGATCACCGCCTTGTCGTTCTCGCGCAGCTTGGCGACGAGGGGGGAGAAGTCCGAATCGCCGCTGATGATGACGAAGGTCTCGACGTGCGGCTTGGTGTAGCACAGGTCGAGCGCATCGACGACCATGCGAATGTCGGCGGAGTTCTTCCCGGACTGCTTGACGTGGGGAATCTCGATGAGCTCGAAGCCCGCCTGATGCATGCCGGACTTGAACTCCTTGTAGCGCTCCCAGTCGCAATAGGCCTTCTTGACGACGATGGAGCCCTTGAGCAGCAGCCGCTCGAGCACGCGGTTGATGTCGAACTGCGCATACCGCGCATCGCGCACTCCGAGGGCGATGTTCTCGAAGTCGCAGAACAGGGCGAGGTTTGCGGCCCCCGGCTCGGCGCTCACGGGCTTACCGGCTGACCGGCGCGACCACGGGGGCTTCCCCGAGGTCGAGGCGCTTCTCGAGCGGCACGCAGAAGATGTCTATCGGGGAGGTGCGTCCGCGCAGGGTCATCGGCGGCAGCTCGATCGCGCGCAGGTCGAGGCCGCGCGCATCGAGCGAGCGTTTGACGGTGCCGGAGAACACCATCTCCCCCGCACGGGCCCGCTGGCACAGACGCGAGGCGATGTTCACGGCATCCCCGATGATGGTGTAGTTCATGAACACCGCCGAACCGACGTTACCGGCCACCACCTCTCCCTCATTGATGCCGATCCCGAGCCCGGTCTCGATCTGATGGCGTTCGCGCCAGGAATCGGCGAGGCTGGTGAAGCGCTCGAGCATCTTCTGCGCGGCGAGCACGGCCCGCGCCGGGCTGTCGGGCTGCTCGAGCGGCACCCCGAAGCCGACCATGAGGCAGTCGCCGGCCATGTGAAAGACCGTTCCCTCGTGCTGAAAGGTGATCTCCACGAGGAGCGAGAAATACTCGTTGAGCAGCGGCACGACCTCATGCGGGCTCAGGCGCTCGGAGATTCCGGTGAAGCCCCGCAGATCTGCGAACAGCACGACGGCGCGCGTGCGGATATCGGAAGAAGCGAGAATGCTGTCGCGCAGCTCCGAGCTGCCGAGAATTCGGTCGGCGAGCTGCGGGGACACATAGCGGCGGAAGGTGCGGCGGATCTCCTCGCGCCGGGTGACCTCGGCCTTCAGAGCCTCGTCGGCCGCTTTGCGCCGCACCGAGCTCTGACGCGCCAGCGATTCGAGGCGCGTGATGAGCACCTCGCGCGGCACCTGACGGGTGATGAAATCGTCCGCCCCGGCCGAGAAGGCCTCGACCCGCATCTTCGAGCTGCGGCTCACGACGATGACCGGCAGAAGCATGGTCGCCGGATGCTCCTTCAGCGCTCTGCAGAGCTCGAGAGCCGGCGGTTGCGGGCAGTCCGCATCGAGGAAGATCAGATCGGGTGCGTACTCCTCGAGCCGCGCAACGACCTCGCCGGTGGTCGCAAAGGACTGCAGCTCGAAGCTCGGGCTCGCGCTCGCCTCGCAGACCAAGGGCAGCACGGCCGTGCACTCTCCGGCGGCGAGCACTCGGAAGGGCGCATCGCGGCGCACCAGACGGCTCTTCTCGATCTCGTTCTTCAGCGCGCGCTCCCTGCTGGTTCCAACCGTTCGGCCTCTCGTGTCTTGTAAGAGATTCTCGAGTCCGCGATTATACGTCGCCAACCGACCGACGCGAACCTATGCAGCCCAGATTCACCGAGAAAGTGGTCGTCGTGATCGGGGGCAACAGCGGAATCGGGCTCGCCTCGGCGCAAGCCTTCGCGCTCGAAGGCGCGCGGGTGGTCATCAGCGGGCGCGACAGCGCCACGCTCGCGCGCGCCGCACGCTCCATCGCAGGCCCACCGCTCGTCATCCGCTGCGATATGGCGGAGCTCCCGCAGATCGAGGCGATGATGAGCGAGATCCGCGCGCAGCTCGGGCGCATCGACGTTCTGTTCGTGAATGCGGGCACCGGAGCATTCATGCCGATCGAGGCGGTCACGGAGCAGGACTGGGACCGCCTGATGGCCGTCAATCTCAAAGGCGTGTTCTTTACCGTTCAGCGGGCGTTGCCCCTCATGAGCAAAGGGGCCGCGATCGTCCTCAACTCCTCGATCGGGTGGAAGAAGGGCATTCCCACCGGCTCGGTCTACGCGGCGAGCAAGGCGGGCGTGCGCGCGCTCGGACGCAACTTCGCCGCCGAGCTGGTTGGACGCGGCATCCGCGTGAACGTCGTGAGTCCCGGCCCGGTGGAGACCCCGCTCATCGGGCGTACCGCAGGGCTCACCCCCCAGATGATCCCGGAGCTTCGTAAGCAGATGATTGCCCATACGCCAATGGGGCGTATGGGCGAGCCCATCGAGGTGGCGCGTGCGGCGCTGTTCCTCGCCTCGGAGGAGGCGTCCTTCATCACGGGCATCGACATGCTGGTCGACGGCGGCGCAGCGAGTTTCTGAGGCTCAGCTGCCCTGCAGGGCCTCTAGACCTTAGGAGAACATCTTGCGGAGTACGTTCTTCTGGACCTTGTCGCTGGCGTTGCGCGGCAGCGCATCGAGGAATTCAACGCGCCGCGGACGCTTGTAGGAGGCGAGGTGCGCCCGGCAATGCGCCTCGATCTCGAGCGCCGTGGCGCTGCGGCCCGGCCAGAGACTGACGGCCGCGCAAACAGCCTCTCCGTAAAGGGGGTGTGGCACACCGAACACCGCGACCTCGCGCACTGCCGGGTGTGTTGCGAGCGCATTCTCGACCTCCTTCGGATAGATGTTCTCGCCCCCGCTGACGATCACGTCGTGACGGCGGTCCACTAGAGTAAAGAATCCCTCGGGCTCGACGCGCGCGAGGTCCCCCGTGTAGATCCACCCCGCGCGGATGGCCGCGCGGGTTGCCTCGGGGTTGCGCCAGTAGCCGATCATGCCCATCGTGCGCTGGTTGACGATCACCTCGCCGACGGCGCCGACCGGAACCGGGTTCCCGGCCTCATCGACGATGCGGCTTTCCGTGAGCAGCGCCTGGCGGCCGGTCGTCTGGGACCAGCGCTCGTGATCCTCGGCGCGCAGCACGCTCACCATGCCCGCCTCGGTCGAGCCGTAGAGCTGGTTGAATTGCGCCGCCGGAAAAACCTGGCGAGCCTTCTCGAGCGTCGGTGGCGTGATCGGCATCGATCCGTAGAAGATCTTCTCCAGGCTCGAGAGATCGTACTCGCCGACGCGCGGGTGGAAAGCGAGCATGGCAAGGGTGGTGGGCACGAGAATCGCGAGCGTGATCCGGTGCGCCTCGATCAGATGAAACACCGTTTCGGGATCGAAGGAACCGCGGTGGATGATGCCGGTCGAGCCCATGAACAGGCACTGATGCAGCGCCATGTTGAGCCCCGCCGCATGGAAGAGCGGCACCGCCATGAGGTACACATCATCGTGACGCATGCGCGTTTCGACCGCGGTGGCGAGGTACATCTTGAAGTACGTCGCATGCGAGACGAGCACGCCCTTCGGGGTGCCGGTGGTGCCGCTCGTGTACATGATGACGCACGGGGAGGTCGGATCGACGACCCCGGACGGATCGTCCTCGGGGCAGCCCTGCGTCAGCTCCTCCAGGCTCCCGATTGCCCCTGAGTCCGGCCCCGTGCCGCTCGGCTCGGGGAGTCGGACCAGGCGCGGCGCCGCGGCGCCGCGCGCGATCGCCTGCTGCACCGCCGGCACGAAGCTCGATTCGAGAAACAGCACCTTGGGGTCCGAGTCCGTCAGAACCTCGAAGATCTCCTGCGCCGCGAACCGGAAATTCATCGGCACGAGCAGAGCGCCGCATTTGGCGACCGCCTGAGTGACCACGGCGTAATCGAGCCGGTTGTAGGCGAGAAGCCCCACCCGGTCGCCCGTCCCGACACCGCATCTGCCGAGCGCATGCGCGAGGCGGTTGGCGCGCCGGTTGAGCTCGGCATAGGTGAGGGGCACGCCGCCCATGATGAGTGCGGGCTTGTGCGGATAGCGGATGGCGTTGAGGCGCGAGAGGTCACCGACGACGAGCATGGGCGGTCTTTAGAGCTGGGTGGGCAGCGAACGGCGGTCTTCAAACAAGGGGCATGAGCGCGCTCGCCCTGGCGAAGCCGTCCTCGCCGGTCGCGGCGATGAGCTCGGCCTCGGCGTACAAGAGTCTGCTGCCCGCGCGAACGATACGGCCGCGTGCGAGGTACCGTCCGGGAGGCGCGGGGCGCAACAGGTTCACAGTGAGCGTGGCGGTGGCGAACGCCCGCTCCTCGCGGGCGAGCCGCGCGTGTGCCGCAAACGCCATCGCAAAGTCGAGCAGCGCCGTGATGATGCCGCCCTGGAGCACTCCGGCGCCCTGCACGAAGCGGGCCGACGGGGCGAAGGCGAGCACCGCGGTGCCTTGCTCCTGATCGAGCGCGACGATCTGAGCGTCGAGATCCTGTGCGAGCGGGTTGCTCGCGATCGCGACAGGTGTACGGCCGTCCCGCAGGAACTCGAGCACGAGCGCGCGATCGGTATTCACGTCAGGACGCGATCGGTGTTCACCGGCGCGATTATTGGGCAGACAAGCGGGAGAAACAATTCTGACGATTGTTCTGGTAGGATCGAACGCCCGCGCGGTGGGCGCGGCCCGCGCCTTGCGAGGCTCTAGCAGCCGGGGAGCTTGACGGGTGGAAGAAGTATTCGTCCTCGGCGTTTCGATGACGCCCTTCGGCCGCCATCTCGAGAAGTCCTGTGCCGACCTCGGACGCGAAGCGGCGCAGGCGGCGCTCGCGGACGCGGGGATCGGACCGGGCGATCTCGACATCGTGTTCTATGCCAACACGGTGCAGGGCGCGATCGAGGGGCAGTACGGCATGAAGGGTCAGCACGCCCTGCTGCCGATCGGCGTCGATGGCTGTCCGATCGTCAACGTCGAGAACGCCTGCACGGGTGGCAGTACCGCTTTCAATCTGGCGGTGACCCAGATCGCAGGCGGATCCGCCGACATCGTACTCGCCGTCGGTGCCGAGAAGCTCAACACCGAGGACAAGGCGCGGCGGCAGGCCTCGTTCTCCCAGCCCGGCGATCTTGCGCAGATCACCGCCTTCCTGAGCCGCTACTCGGGACTCGTGGAGGACGTGAAGCCGCCGCCCTCCGCCCGCATCGACGAGGCCGTGCGCAGTCCCTTCATGGATGCCTACGCGCTCAACGCGAAACTGCACATGAAGAAGTACGGCACGACCTGGCGGCAGCTCGCCGCCGTCAGCGCGAAGAACCATCGCCACTCGGCGCTCAACCCACTCTCGCAGTATCAGAAGGCCATGAGCATCGAGGAGGTTCTGGCAGCCCGGATCATCGCCTGGCCGCTCACTCTGCCGATGTGCGCCCCGATCAGCGACGGTGCCTCGGCGGCTCTCGTGTGCTCACGGAAGGCGCTCGAGCGCTTCGGCGCGCGGCGCGCGGTGCGCGTTTGTGCGAGCGTCATCCAGGGCAACCGCCGCCGCGCGGTGGACGACCCGGCGAGCGGCGCGCTGCACGCGGCGGCCCGGGCGGCGTATCGCCAGGCCGGCCTCGAGCCGCGCGATATCTCCGTCGCCGAGGTGCACGATGCCACCGCGTACGGGGAGATCGCGCACCTCGAGGTCACGGGACTTTGCGAGCCCGGGGAGGGCGGACCGCTCGCCGAAAGCGGCGCGACCGCACTCGGAGGACGCATTCCGGTCAACGTCTCGGGCGGCCTCGAGTCGAAGGGCCATCCGGTCGCCGCCACGGGGCTCGCGCAGATCTTCGAGCTCACCGAGCAGCTGCGCGGCGAGGCGGGTCCGCGGAACGTCGCGAATGCGCGCTATGGCCTCGCCTCCTGCGGCGGAGGCTTCTTCAACGTGGAGGAGGGGCTCTCGGCCGTCACCATTCTCGGGCGGCTGCAGTAACGTGCGGCTCATTGATTTCTTCGACAAGGGCGCCGAGCTCGACCCCCAGCGGCCGTTCCTCATCGACGATCTTGGCTCACGCACCTACGGCGAGACTCAGGCGCTCTCGCACCGCATTGCGAATGCGCTCCATCGAGCCGGCATCGTCCCCGCTACCAAGGTCGCAGTACTGAGCGGCAACGCCGCGCGCGCCTTCGAATGCGTGATCGGCCTCCTGCGCGCCGGCTGCGTGTGGGTGCCGGTCAACGCTCGCAACACCGTCGAGGACTCCGTCTACGCACTCGAGCACACCGACACGGAGGCGCTGTTCTACAGCCGCGTGTTTCGCGATGCGGTGAAGTCCCTGCGCGCGGCATGTCCGCGGATCGCGCACGCGATCTGCATCGAGGAGCCCGATCCTCCCAACCCCTCGCTCGAGGGCTTCACGCACGGCGAGGAGCCGCGCGCGCCGGAGGTGCGGGGGAGCATCGACGATGTGGTCACGCTCTTCAGCTCCGGTGGCACGACCGGGGCTCCGAAGGGCGTCATGATGACGCATCTCGCCTGGCTCACCTGGATCGCGGCCTCCCAGCGCCTCCTGTGGCACGAGCATGCCATTCACCTGGTCGTCGCCCCCATGACCCACGCGGCGGGCGGGGTGACGCTGATGATGTCTGCGATGGGCGCGACGAACGTCATTCTGCCCGGGTTCGATGCGGAGCGCGTGATGAGCGCGATCGAGCGCCATCGGGTCACGCATCTTTTTCTGCCGCCGACCGCCGTCTACCGCCTGCTTGCGCACCCCGAGGTGCGCAACCACGACTACTCCTCCCTGCGGTACTTCAACTATGCATCGGCGCCCATGGCTCCGGAGAAGATCAAGGAGGCCATGGAGGTCTTCGGCCCCGTGATGATGACGGGCTTCGGGCAAACCGAGATCGGACCCAACGCGACCTTCTTCTCACCCGAGGATCACCGCCGCGTCCTTGCCGCGGGCGATGATCGCAGGCTCGGCAGCTGCGGGCGTCCGACGCTCTTTGCGCGTGTGGAGGTCATGGACGAGGAGGGCGCACTGCTGCCTCCGGAGACCCCCGGCGAGATCGTCGTCCGCTCGAGCGCGGTGATGAAGGGCTATTACAGGAATGCCGACGAGACGGCGCGGGCCGGCGTGCATGGCTGGCATCATACGGGCGATATCGGCTTCAAGGACCGCGAGGGCTGGGTCTACCTCGTCGATCGCAAGCGCGACATGATCATCTCCGGCGGGTTCAACGTCTTTCCGTCCGAGGTCGAAAAGGCGGTGGTCGCCCACCCGGCCGTTCAGGATTGCGCCGTGGTGGG
>JASHUC010000547.1 GCA_030040235.1 Gammaproteobacteria bacterium
CGATGAAACGCGCGGCGAGGAGCGCTGGTTCGGCATCGCCCCAGCGGCGGGGCGGCTCTACTCGATCGTGTTCATTGTGCGAGATGAGAAAGAGGACGAGAAGCCGGTTGAAGTGGTGCGCTCGATCAGCCTGCGCCGCGCGACCAAGGCCGAGGAGAAGCGGTATGCGAAAGAAACCCACGACTGAGCGGCGGCGATACGGCAAGCCCGACGCTGAAAATCCCGAATGGGGCGCGCGGGACTTCGCACGAGCGAAGCCCCTCAACGTCGCTCTCAAGGAATGGCGCGCACGGCGCCCAGGCGGTCTCACGCAAGAGAAGCTCGCCGCGATCATGGGCGTGTCCGTGCGCACCTTGCAGGGCTGGGAGCAGGGCCGGCGCAAGCCCTCGGGGCCCGCCCGCGCCCTTCTTGCGATCGCCCGAGCACACCCCGAGGTGCTGCACGAACTTTTCGCGAGCTGAAAGCGCTGCTGCTCTCATCCGGCCTCGGAAATGCTCTCGACTTGCGCACGGGATGACGGGCTCGTGCTGCGATCCGGCGGCGTTTCCATACTGCGCGGTGGGCCCATCGCAGCGTTCATGTCGGACTGGTAGTGATCGGGGTCCCGTCTTCTGCAGGTGCGCCAAAATGCGCGCAATGACCTGCGGCTCCAGCACCATGTGGGTGGTGCCGTCACGGTAGGGAGTCTTCAGGGGGTAGCGTACGTGCCCGGATGAAGTGAGCGCCAGGCACTCGCTGGCCACGGGCGGGCGGCTGACATAGCGGCGTGATGCAGTGGCCGAGCAGGTCATCCAGCGGGCCTGTCGCAATCCGGTCTCTCGCCCTCTAAACTCGATGCAGCATCACGGCAGGCTGGACGGGCATGTCCTTTTCGCTTCTTCTTCGGTCCACTCTGATCACCATCGCAGCGGTCGCGCTGCCTTTCGCCGCCGCAACGGCTGGCGCCCAGACGACACAGAAGGGGCTGCTCGGGGTGGGCGTCACCAATCCGGCCTCGCCGTGGCAAGGTGCGCTGATCGCTCGTGTGGCGCCGGGAAGCGCCGCCGGACGCGCCGGTCTGCTATCGCAGGATCTGATCGTCGAAGCCGATTCGCAACCGATCTCCTCGGCGTCGGATCTGACCGCGTATGTGGCCACCCGGCGCGCAGGCGACCGCATCAGGTTCACCGTGATGCGCTGGAACGGCGGGTCGGTCGGGCGCGTGCAGCTCGTCGCCACGCTCGGTGCGGCGCCCGTCGAGGGCAATCCAGAGGCGGCCGCTTCGGCGCAAAATACCCCCGCCCCTCGGCGGCCTTCAGCGACCGCAGCGGCCCCGGCGCAGGGGTTAACCCACGTCTCTTGGACCACCTTTACCGACCCTTACGAAAACGCATTCAGCATTGAGGTTCCGCGAGGCTGGAAGGTCGTCGGGGGCATCGTCCGCAAAGCCCCGCAGCTGTTTCCCACCCTGGTGGTGCGGGTCCTGTCGCCGGACCAGCGCACCCTGATCGCCATCGGCGATCCGGACGGCGTTCCCTATAGCGCGCCGATCGCGGGTCGCGATTACGTGCGCCGCTTTACCGAGCGCACGATGAGCCCGGCATGCCCGGGTTTAACGATCGGCAACGTCACCGACTTGCCGGACATCGAACGGCTTTTCAGCTCCCGTACGCCCGGCCCCTACAACCAATGGAGCGCCGCCCAGGCTTCATTCACCTGCAACGGCGGCCGACGGGCCGGCATGGCTGGAGAGGCGATTGCCGTGCTGCAATACACGACGTCGCTGCGCGGCGGACACCCGGAGGTACTCGCCGGGTTCGTAACGACGACCGCGCAACGAGACGACGCCGATCGGCTGTTGAATCACATGTATTCGAGCATCCGCGCGAACCAGGAGTGGTCGGCGCAGCAGCAGCAGATCGGGCAGCAGCTCGCCAACGGCGCGATGGCCCGCTGGCGGGATGAGCAGCGTCAACAGCAGCAGATAGTCGACGCGCTTACCAACACCGCGCATTTCGTCGGGCCCGGCGGTCAGCACTACGACCTCGACAACAGGCCCCGCTACCAGTGGCTCACCCCTGGCGGCCAAACGGTCGGCACCGACACCCCGACGCCGCCCGTTCCCGGCTCGCAGCAGCTCACGAAAGTGCCGGAATAGTGTCGAGGGCTCTCGCTTCAGGTGGGATGCAGGAGAACCGCAGGCCATCCCTGGCAAGTATCCCTTGCCAGGGGCACCGTGCAATCACAGCGCGGTCAGTTCCGCCCGCTGTTCGAGCGGCGGCGGCACGTACTGATAGATCCACGTCTCGGTGAGCGGCTCCCCGTCGAGTGCGAGGTACAGCCGCAGATCGATCGGCTCGGTGCCCGGATCGGTCGGCGCGAGATCGAACATGGCGCGCCAGCCGTTTAAGGGACGCAGCGGCCGCGCCGAGGTGATCTCGATCCGCCCGCGTGAGGCCCAGATGACGGGGACGACGCGGTCCGCCTCGGTGAGCAAGCGCTCGTCCCCGCCGAAGAAGTCCACCACGAAGCGCCAGGAGAAGTGCGTGCGCTTCTGGCCGACGATCCCGCCGATGCCGGTGCGCGTGGCGCCCGTCGTCGCGAGCTTCGGGGCGACCGGCGCATAGCGGCACCAGTACAGCCGGTAACCGAACAGCAGCTCCTCGCCCGCGCGCGGCTTCTGCGCCGGATTCCAGAATGCGACGATGTTGTCCATCGTCTCATCGCGCGTCGGGATCTCCACCAGCATGACCGAGCCGCGTCCCCAGTTGGCCTTGGGCTCGACCCAGACCGAGG
>JASHUC010000049.1 GCA_030040235.1 Gammaproteobacteria bacterium
ACGAGCGCCGGGATCGACCAGACGATCAATTCGATCCGGCCTGAGTACGCCCAGTCCGGACGATACTCAGCCCGCTTGTTTCCGGCCCGAAACCACCAAGCAAAAATGAGCGCCAAGACGATGACGGGGACAATCACCGCAAGCATGATCGCGGTGGCATCCTTCAGAATGATGCGTTCGGCTTCCCCGACCGGACCCCGGGGATCGAGTACGCCTTCGCCGCACGAGGCGAGGAACATGCAACTCGCCCAAATGCCGGCGACCTTGGCCCATCTGGTTCTCAGCGATTGCATTGCCGCACTTCCCGAAACGTGTCGTTTCTCGAGGCCACTGGCGTTGATTCTGCACATGGCGGCCCCGAGCGCCGTATCCCCCTACGGGGGGAGAAAGGCGGGGCGACGAGCGATCGGGACGAATGACGCATCAGCGGAATTGCACAAGTCCGTGCATTCTGCAGACAAGCCCTTCGCTGACGGTGGGTCTACGCTGCTGCCATGGCCGCTGCGGACCAACTGGTTGCGGTGTGTGCCGCGTATGGAGGCGGCGAGGCGCCTGACCGCTCAGCCCCGGCGTGCCATCCACCGGAGATACACGGAGGGGTCTCCTTCGAAGGCTCGTGGCCCATTCGCGTTGCCATCGTCAGGGCGCGGAATGCACTCATCAGCATGAGACTCGAGGAGGCCTCGAAGGCGATTTCCAGGCTCAATCGTCTCCTCAGCACCTGCCATCCTTCGGCCTTTCTTTTGTACTCGTCGACCCTTCGGATCCTGCGCGCGTTTCGACTCGCCATCGAGGATGACTTTGCTGGAGCCCGCTCGGCTCTGGCGACACTTCCTCCGCCGGCAGGAGACAGCATCGCGGCAACGATTCTTCGGTACGCCGACTGGAGATGCGGGGAGTCCACGCTGTACGCGCCGGATATGGTCAACTACCTCGCTTTCCCCGCAGGCGGCAAGGCAATCTCCGGCATTTACAATCTCTGCGTCAGTGCGGCACTCGCATTCGATCGGTTGCATTTGACCGTTTCGGCCGCCCTCGCCCAAGAAGCTCTCGAACTCGCGAGACGCCGCTGGGGCAATCATTCCCCTCTCAGCTGCCTGCCCGCGACGTTGCTCGCTCAAGTGGCATACGAACAGGGTCGACTCGATGAGG
The DNA here is from genome assembly GCA_030040235.1 of Gammaproteobacteria bacterium. Next base: position 1,153 of record JASHUC010000049.1, read on the forward strand.
CGGAAGCTCTCTTGCGGCCCCGGCTCCCCGTCATTCGCTCCTCGGCTATCCCAGAATGCGTCCTTCGAGCCAGCATGCTACTCACGCGAGTCTCGCTGCATCGAGGTCGACACGCTTGCGCGCTAGCCTCACTGCGCGAGACCATTGCCCTTGCGCGAGCACGTCGCTGGCCCCGGTTGCAATCCCTTGCGACCTCCGAGTACGCCCGCGCCGTGCAGGCGATCCGGTACCGAGACGAGCGTACCGTCGATGCGTGGAAATCCCCGAACCTCGAATCCACTGAGGGCGCATACGAGTGCCCCAGCTCCCTTCCGGCGTACGACAGCCCTGCGCACCAGCTCAGCGGCAGCAACCTCGAGATCCGCGGCATCCTGGCGCGCCCGCGTACCGCGGTAGTGCTCCCGACCACATCTCCCAGATTTTCATCGATCGAAACCGCCCTGCAACGCGCGTGCAGCGTCGCCGCCGACGGTTGCATTGATGACAGCTATGATCTGCTGATCCATTGCCTGCGTGCGGGAGCCGCACACGGCCTTCGGATGGTCTTCGTCGATGCGGGGCCTCATATATTTCCGCTCCTCCTCGGGCTTTACCACGCTATCCCGGCGAATCACCCCCAGTTCGCTGACCTAAAGCCCTATATCGTGACGATCCTCAGCGTCAGAGCAGAGCCGGAGAGCGAAGGACCCGCACACATTGCCTATCGTTCTTTATCGCGGCGCGAAGCGGCCGTTCTTCAAATGATTGCACGTGGCATGTCCAACAAGTGCATTGCACGGTCGTTGGGAATCACACCCGAGACGGTAAAGACACATGCCAAAAGCATTTTCAGCAAGCTTGACACACGCACCCGAGCTCAGGCTGTTGCACGCGCCGAAGCGATCGGTTTGCTTTGACAACGGCCTAAAGCGACAGATGCCAGTAGTGATCGAGCAGTAGCGCCGCGAAAAGCAACGCGAGATAGGTTATAGAATAACGAAATACCTTCATCGGCAAGTTAGGTGCCGCACTCGATTTGAGCTTAACTGCGAGGTACAGAAATCTGCTGTTTAGCGCAAGCGCAGCGGCGCCGTAGATCACTCCACTCATGCCGACCAAAACCGGCAACGCCGTTGCGGCCAATAACAAGAGCGTATAGAGGATGATCTGTGACTGCGTGTACGCAACGCCATGGGTCACCGGAAGCATCGGAACGCCCGCGCGTGCATATTCTCGCCGTCTTGCAATCGCCAGCGACCAGAAATGGGGCGGCGTCCACAGCAGAATGATGAAGAACAGAATCAGCGCATCGATCTCGAGGCGGTTCGTCACCGCCGTCCATCCGAGCACCGGCGGCGCTGCGCCGGCGGCACCGCCGATCACGATATTCTGCGGCGTCGCCCGCTTGAGCCACGCCGTATAAATGTATCCATAGCCGCCTAGCGCTGCGATCGTCAGGGCCGCGGTAAGACGGTTGACGAGGTTGACAAGCACGAGCGCCCCGGCAACACCCAAGACGCCCGCGAAGATCAGCGCTCGCCGATGCGTCACTCGCCCGGCCGGCAACGGCCTCATCCGCGTTCTCGCCATCCGTTCGTCAATCTGACGGTCAAGGACGTGATTGAGGGCCGCCGCGCAGGCCGATGCAAGTGCGATTCCGAGGGTACCCCAGAGCAACGTATCCC
>JASHUC010000050.1 GCA_030040235.1 Gammaproteobacteria bacterium
GCACGCTCGGCGGACTCATCGGCTGCGAGGCGAAGGCGCAGGCGCTTGCCCGGGGATTCGAGCAGGGACTCGCGCAGGTGCGGGCGCGCGCGGGCGAGCTCGCGCGGCGCCCCCGGGTTTACTTCGAGGAGTGGGACGAGCCGCAGATCTCCTGCATTCGCTGGGTCTCCGAGCTCATCGCCCTCGCGGGCGGCGAGGACTGCTTTCCCGAGCTCGCCCGCCGGCCGCTCGGGCGCGAGCGCATCATCGCCGATCCGCTCGAGGTGCCGCGACGCGCCCCCGACATCATCCTCGGCTCCTGGTGTGGCAAGAAGTTCCGCCCCGAGCGCGTGCGCGCGCGGCCGGGCTGGGCGGATGTTCCGGCGGTGCGCAGCGGCTTTCTGCGCGAGGTGAAATCCTCGATCATCCTGCAGCCCGGGCCCGCCGCGCTCACCGACGGCGTGCGCACGCTCCAGGAGCTCATCGAGGAGTGGGCTCGGGGGGCCCCGTGAGCCGCGCCACGGCCTCGAGATATTTTTCGCTCGTCTTGCGGATGATCTCGGCGGGCAGGGGCGGCCCCGGCGCTTTCTTGTTCCAGTCGAGCGTCTCGAGATAGTCGCGCACGAACTGCTTGTCGAAGCTCGGCGGGCTCGTCCCGGGGCGGTAGCGGTCCGCCGGCCAGAAGCGCGAGGAATCCGGCGTGAGCACCTCATCCATGAGCGTGAGCCGCCCGTCGCGATCGAGGCCGAACTCGAACTTGGTATCGGCGATGATGATGCCGCGCGCCCGCGCGTGCTGCGCGGCGAACGCGTAGAGCGCGAGCGCGGCGCTGCGCACCTCGGCTGCGCGCTCGGTCCCGACGAGCCGCTCCACCTCGGCGAAGGGAATGTTCTCATCGTGCGTGCCGGCGGCCGCCTTGGTCGCCGGCGTGAAGATCGGCTGCGGCAGCGGTGCCGCGAGCTCGAGCCCCGCAGGCAAGCGAATGCCGCACACGGTGCCCGAGCTGCGATAGTCCTTCCATCCCGATCCGATGAGGTAGCCGCGCACCACCGCCTCGAGCGGCAGCGGCCTCAGGCGCCGGACGATCACGGCGCGTCCCGCAAGCAACGCGAGCTCCTCCGCGCGCTGCACCACACGCTCGAGCGGCAGGCCCGTCAAGTGGTTGGGCAGGAGGTGGCGGGTGCGCTCGAACCAGTAGTTGGAGATTTGATTGAGCACCCGACCCTTCTGCGGGATCGGATCGGGCAGCACCACATCGAATGCCGAGAGGCGATCCGTCGTGACGATGAGCATCGTCTCGGCGTCGATGGCGTAGCTGTCGCGCACCTTGCCCTCGTGGATCTTCTCGAGTCCCGAGAGCCGCGTGCGGTAGACGGTATCGGCAGGCATGTTTGGCTAATATAGCCTTCCCTATGGCGCAATGGACCGGCAAAGTCGTCGGCGGACTCCTGGGCGCGCTGGCGCTCGGTCCGTTCGGCGCCGCCCTCGGTGTGCTTCTCGGCCATCAGTTCGACACGAGCGGGGAAGGGCCGCAGCCTGCCGGGCCGGCGCTCGATTCCGCCGCCTTCGGCGAGCTTTTCTTTCGCACCACCTTTCAGGTGATGGGCCACATCGCCAAGGCGCACGGGCGAGTCTCGGAGCAGGACATCGCAGCAGCCCGGGCGGTCATGGCGGAGCTGCGGCTCGACCGGGCCCAGGTGCGCGCCGCCATCGCGCATTTCACGGCGGGCAAGCAGCCGGGCTTTGCCCTCGAGGCGGCACTCGGCGCGCTCGTGAGAGCCGCGGCCGGAAGGCCGGACCTGCTGCGCGTCTTTCTCGAGATCCAGCTGCGCGTCGCACTCGGCGGCAACGATCTCGATGCGGCCTCGCGTGCACTTCTGCAGCGGATCGCCGGGCGGCTCGGGATCTCCTTCCTCGAGCTCGCGCAGATGGAGGCGGTGCTGCGCATCCGCCGCGGCAGCTTCGCACGGGCGAAGGCGTGGTCGGGCGCGGGGGCCGAGCTCGAGCAGGCGTATCGGGTGCTCGGGGTCGAGCCGGGCGCCGGCGACGAGGAGGTGGCCAAAGCCTACCGGCGGCAGCTGAGCCGGAATCACCCCGATAAGCTCAAGGCCAACGGATTGCCCGATTCGATGATCGAGCACGCCAAGCAGCAGACTCAGCAGATCATCGAGGCCTACGAGCTCGTGCGCGAGCGGCGGGGAATGGCGCGCTGAGGCGCCTCAAAGCGCGCGCTCATTGCTACACTCACGCCGCATGCAGCCCAGGTGGATCGCCCCGTCGATTCTGTCCGCCGACTTCGCCCGCCTGGGTGAGGAGATCCGGGCCGTGCTCGATGCGGGCGCGGATCTCATTCACTTCGACGTGATGGACAATCACTACGTGCCCAATCTCACGGTCGGGCCGGTCGTGTGCGAGGCACTGCACCGGCACGCTCCGGAGGCGCTCATCGACGTGCACCTGATGATTTGCCCCGTGGACCGCATCGTCCCGGACTTCGCGAGCGCCGGTGCGACCTACATCAGTTTCCATCCGGAGGCGACCGAGCACATCGACCGCACGATCAATCTCATTCGCGAGCACGGCTGCCGCCCTGGACTCGTGTTCAATCCTGCAACGCCGCTCGATTTCCTCGACTACACGCTCGAGGAGCTCGACATGGTGCTCATCATGTCGGTCAATCCGGGTTTCGGGGGTCAGCGCTTCATCCCGCGCGCGCT
>JASHUC010000051.1 GCA_030040235.1 Gammaproteobacteria bacterium
CCATGGCATCAAGGTCCTGTTCGGCCTGCCGGGCATCCAGAACGACTGGCTCTACAACGCCCTCTACGATGCGGGTGAGCGCATTCGCGTGATCCATACGCGCCACGAGCAGGGCGCAGGCTACATGGCGCTCGGCTACGCGATGGCCGGGGGCGAGGTGGCGGTGTGCAGCGTCGTGCCGGGCCCCGGACTCCTCAACGCAGGCGCGGCGCTCGCAACCGCCTACGGCCTCGGTGCCCGAGTGCTGTTTCTCGTCGGTCAGATCCCGCTCGGCCAGATCGGCCGGGGGGGCGGCGCGCTGCACGAGACGCCCGATCAGCCGGGCCTGCTTCGCTCCCTCACCAAGCTCACCACGCGCATCGCGCATCCGAGCGAGGCGCCGGCCAGGATCGGCGCGGCGATCGCGCACCTGAAGAGCGGGCGTCCACGGCCGGTCGCCGTCGAGGTCCCGATGGACGTGCTCGCGCAGCGCGCGCCCGTCGAGCTCGCGATCCCCCGGCTCGAGCTCGCATCGGCGCCCCTCGATACCGAGGCGATCGAGGCCGCGGCCGTGCTGATCGGCAAGGCGCGCAGCCCCATGATCTTCGTCGGTTCGGGGGCGCAGGAGGCCGGGCGCGAGGTGACCGCGCTCGCCGAGCTCGTGCAGGCACCGGTGGTTGCCTACCGCACGGGGCGCGGCGTCCTCGACAGCCGCCATCCGCTCTCCTGCGTGCTGCCCGAGGCGCGCGCGCTCTGGCCGAGCGTCGATCTCGTCATCGCACTCGGCTCGAGCGCGCGCAGTGCGCTCGAGAGCTGGGGTCTGAAGGAGCGCAAGCTGGTGCGCATCGATGTGGACCCTGCGGCCCATGCGCGCTCGGCGGCGCCGGCGGTCGGCATCGTTGCCTCCCTGGAGGAGGCCCTTCCGGCGCTGCTCGCCGCCATTCCGCGCCACAGCGCGGCGCGCCCGTCGCGCCGCACGGAGATGGCGCAGGTGCACGCGGCCTGGGCCGAGCGCAGCGCAGTGCTCGAGCCCCAGATCGCCTTTCTACGCGCCATCCGCGCCGCGCTCGGCGAAGACGGCATCTTCGTGGACGAGCTCACTCAGATCGGGTTTGCGGCCCGTATCCTCATGCCGGTGTACCGGCCGCGCACTTTCGTGTCGACCGGCTACATGGGTACGCTCGGGTACGGATTTCCGACGGCACTCGGCGTGAAAGTGGCCCGTCCGCAGTGCCGCGTGCTCTCGGTGAGCGGCGATGGCGGGTTTCTCTTCGCGGCGAACGAGCTCGCGACGGCCGTGCAGCACGGGATCGGCTCGGTCACCGTGCTGTTCAACAACGGCGAGTACGGCAACGTCGGGCAGATGCAGCGGCAGGTATACGGGGGACGTGTGATCGCGAGCGAGCTCAGGAATCCCGACTTCGAGCGCTTCGTGGGCTCCTTCGGCGCGCACTATGCGCGGGCAGACCGCCCGGAGGATCTCGAGCGGGCGCTCGAGCAGGCCTTCAGCGCTCGCCAGGCCGCCGTCATCGAGGTCCGCGTCGGGGAGATGCCGAGCGTGGATCGCTTTCGTTGAGGGGCGCAGCGGCAGTGCGGCCCGAGCCTTTCGCGCCATTGGATGTTGCGGTGCCCGAGGTGCGCTGCATCGTCGTCGTGGGCCTGCCCGGCACCGGCAAGAGCTTCCTCGTGCGCCGCGTGGCGAGACTCGCGGCCGGGCGCGGGCGCCGGGTCCACGCGCTGCAGTGGGACATCGCACGCCTCGCCTGGGACACGCCCGAGATCCTCGCGCGCTTTCCCGAGGTCGACGGGGTGACTCACGCGGCCATTCGAGGCGCGCTCGGGATGTGGGTGCGAGCTGCGGCCGCGCGGTTCTTCGCGACTCACGCGGCCCGCGGCGACCTGCTCATCGTCGAGGCGCCCGTGATCGGCGGGCGCTTCTCGGAGCTCGCCAAGCGGGTCGATGATGCGCTCGAGCCGCACCTCGCCGACCGGCGGACGCTGTTCGTGGTCATCGCACCGACGCTCGGCTTGCAGCAGCAGCTCAGGCAGCGACGCGCCGCCGAATCCGGTGCCGGCCCGGGAGCCCTCGAGCGGCACAACGCCTCGCTCGGGGTCCTCGATGTGATGCTCGCGGCAGTCGAGCACGTCGCGCGGCTGCGCGGCAATCCGCCCACGATTCCCGGTGTTTACGATCCGGAGCTGTACGTCGAGGTGATGCGAGCCGTGCTCAGGCATCGCCACCTCGCCGTCGTGCAGCCCGATTCGCTCCTCGCTGCGCCGGGGTCGGTTTACGACCTCGGCGATGGGATCGTGCGCATCGAGGCGACGGCGGAGGAGGTTGCGAGGACGATCGAGGCCGCCGGGCGTGACCTCGAGCGCCTACGCAAAGAGGTTGAGTTCGGCTGGGCTTTTGTTTAGCCGTTCGCGCTCGAGCAGCCGCCTGACCTGCTTGACCGGCTCGAGCACGTGCTGACGAGTGATGCGCTCGATGCGCGAGGCGGGAGCCTTGCGCGCCAGAGCGGCGATGATGTCC
>JASHUC010000052.1 GCA_030040235.1 Gammaproteobacteria bacterium
TCTCGACGACGATCACCGCGTCCGGCTACAGCAACAAGACGGGCGAGCAGCTCTCGAGCGTGGGTGCGGTCGTGCCGATCGAGAACGGGCCGGCGTACGACCAGTTCTTCCTGACGTTCGCCCAGATCGGGTCGCACACCCATACGTACACGAATGCGACGTTCACTCCGCCGGCGCCGATCGCAGGACCGACCGAGCCCGATCTCGGCGTGCGCACCTTCGAGCGTGTCAACCAGAGCATGGCGAAGGTGACGGGTGTATCGCCGCTCAACGCCTCGGTCGCCTCGACCTATGCGGCCGTCCAGCAGTCCCTGCCCGCGACCCCGGCCTTCACCGCCTACTCTTCGTCGAATCAGACGGCGGTGGCGCAGCTGGCCGCGGCCTACTGCCAGGCGATGGCGACCGATCCGACCATGGGCCCGGCCTTCTTCGGGTCGGGTTACGATCCCACGCAGCCCGGCTCGTGGATCACGGGCAATGAGACTCAGGTCATCAATGCGATCTACAACAACCTGATCGGCACCAATCAGGGCACGCCGCTCGCCACCATGCCTTCTCAGAGCTACGTGAGCGGAGAGCTCTCGAATCTGATCGGCATCCTCGATACCGGCTCCGCGCTCACTCAATCGGGCGAGACGGGCGTCATCGCGACCGCCGCGTGCACCGCCGTGCTCTCGAGCGCCGCGCTGCTCGTGAACTAGGCCACATTTTTTTCGGAGACCGCCATGATCATCCGCAAGAAGCTGCCGCGACCCAAGAAGCTCCACGAGCCGCTGCTGCATCCCGATCATCCGAAGCCGGTCACGCGCCGGCAGATGCTCGCGGCGGGGCTGCTCGGAGCCCAGGCGTACGTGCTCGTGCCCGCCGCACTCACGGCCCTTCTTGCGAAGCCACGCTCGGCCCGCGCACAGCTTGCGACGGACATCGGTGACCTCGTCTCGAGCTGCAACATCTCGACCTCGGGCGCCGGCAAGATTCCTTTCATCTGCTTCGACCTCGCGGGCGGGGCGAACCTCACGGGCTCGGAGGCCCTCATCGGGGGCTCGGGCGGACAGCTCGACTTTCTCTCGACGGCCGGCTACGACCTGCTCGGCCTGCCGGGCAACATGCTTCCTTCCTCGGCGGACCCCGGCAGCGCTTCGGGCACCTACACCGATACGACGCTCGGGCTCGCCTGGCACGGGGACGGGGCCATCCTGCGCGGCATCAAATCGATCGCCTCCACCACGGCCATGGCGGGCGTCAACGGCGTGGCGATCGCCGCGGTCTCCCTGACCGATACTCAGGACAACCCCCACAACCCGATGTACGGCATCTGGATGGCCGGCGCGAACGGCTCGCTGCTCCCGCTCATCGGGACTGAGGCGACCGTATCGGGCGGAAACTCCGAGGCACCCGCGAACCTCATCAACCTCACGGTGCAGCCGTCGGTCATTACCCAGGCGAGCGACTGCACGGGCCTGGTCAACACCGGAGCGATCGGCACCATGTTCCCGACTTCCGAGGACGCCGTCGCCGTGCTCGAGTCCACCACGCGCCTGAGTGGCGGGACCGTCCTGACCGGCGGGTCGGGCGTGGGCGGCTTCACGGCCGGTACCACCCTCGGGAATGTGACCGTTCAGTCCGGCAACACCGCCGCGGATGCGCAGCTGAAAGCCGGGCTGCTCTGCGGCTATGCGAAGGCGGATGCCCTCGTGAACACCTTCGGCAATCCGGCCTCGCTGAATCCGGACCTCGACACCAATATCGTCGGCACGTCGGGCAGCATCTTCACCTCGGCCCTGTACCAGGATTCAGACATCCAGGCGACGGCGGCGGTGATGAAGCTGGTCGTCAGCGGGTTCGCCGGCGCCGGGACCATCGCGCTTTCGGGTTACGACTATCACGACAGCACGCGGGCGACCGGCGAGGGCATGAACTATCACGCCGGGCAGTGCATCGGCGCCTGCCTCGAGTACGCCAAGCGCATGGGCAAGCCGCTCGTCGTCTATATCTTCAGCGACGGCTCGCTCGTCTCGACGGGCATGGTGGACGATTCGGTCGGCGGCCGCGGCAAGTACGGCTGGCAGGGCGACAGCCAGACGAGCGCCAACACCGTGATGCTCGTCTACAGCCCCAACGGCCGCCCGAGCCTCATGTCCGGCGGCAGCGGCAACCAGATCGGCTCGTACAACTCGGACGGCTCGGTCGATACCTCCTCGAGCCCGGCCGCGAATGCCGTGAACCTGCTCGTTCAGACCGTGATTCTCAACTACATGGCGCTGAACAACGAGGTGGGCAGCTACGTGAGCATCTTCGGCGCGGCGAACGGTCTGGGCTCCACCGCCGCCGATCTCGATCCGCTGATCGCCTTCAACCCGATCGTGTGAGCCGCCTGCTCGCCTGAGGCGCCGTCGCCGCCTGTCGCGCAATTCAGACACTGTGCGCCAGATCATGCGGCGGCCGCGCGTTTGCCGACTCCGTTCGTTGACACTATCAAGCGCGTTATGCGAGTTTCAGCGCGCTTGTTTGCAAGGTGTCCTTCGCGGAGGCGAGAGCGGTCGTGCGAGTGCGGTTCACATCCTGGCGCGGCGTATGCGCGCTTGCCTTGGCGCTCGGCAGCGGCGCCACTCTGTCCGCGACGGAGTACCCGCTTATCGCGCATGCCGCGCCTGATTTCGCGCTGCGCGCCTTCCGTGGGGACAACGTGCGGCTCTCCGAGCATCGCGGCGAGGTCGTGCTGCTCAGCTTCTGGAGCAGCCGCTGCGGCACCTGCGGTGCGCAGCTCGCGGCGCTCAACCGTACCTATCTCACATATCGGTCGGCGGGCCTTCAGGTGTACGGGATCAGCGTCCAGGCGGGCGAGCGGGACGCTCGGGATTTCGCCGGCGCGCGCCGCGTGGACTTTCCGCTGCTCTTCGACCCCGAAGAGCAGGTGAGCCGGAGCTACGAGGTGGACACTCTTCCGATGGTCGTCCTGCTCGATCGCAGCGGGACGATACGCGATGTTCAGCGGGATTTCGCCGCGCGGGACCAGGCACTGTTCTTGCAGCAGCTGCGCGGCCTGCTCAATGAGTGATCGGAGTCTTATGCGAGCTCAATCTTTCGTTCATGGCGCGATGCGGACATCCGGCGGGCCGTCGCGGCTCATCGCGCTGGTGTGCGCCGGTGCGCTCATCGCCTGCGCGGCCGCTGCGGCATCCGCACAGCAACCCGCGCCGCAGCCCGGGCCGGCCCCGAGTGCGCAAGGCGCGGCGGGGGCGCCGAGCGGTGCTCCTTCCGATGCCGACACGCGCTCGCTCGATGAGCAGACCCAGGCGCTCAAGAAGGATGCGGTCGATCTCAATCGCGACCTCTACGTGCTCGAAGAGGAGCTGCTCTACCCCGCGAACACGCAGGTCGCCGTGTTTCTTTCGATGAGCGTCGGGAGCTTCTTCGACCTCGATTCGGTTCAACTGAAGATCGATCAGAAGGAAGTGACCAACTATCTCTACACCCCGCGCGAGGTGAACGCGCTGATGAAAGGCGGGGTGCAGCGGCTGTACATCGGGAACCTCAAGACCGGGACGCACGAGCTCGTCGCCTTCTTCACCGGCAAGGGCCCGAACAATCGCGACTACCGGCGCGGCGCCACCATCAAATTCGACAAGTCGATCGGTGCGCACTACCTGGAGCTGAAGATCGACGATCGCCAGCGCAGTCTGCAGCCGGAATTCGAGATCAAGGACTGGGGGGAGTAGCCGCGCCCATGCGCCGGATGGGACTCATCCTCGCCGCTGCCGCGCTACTCGCCACCGGCTCCGCGGCCGCGGCGCATCGCGACCCCGGTGCGCTGCCCGCCATTCGCATCCGCGACCTCAGCTACGGGGACGTCCTTTTCTATTACTTCCAGGGGCCCGACAGGGACCTCGAAGCCCTCACCCGGCTCTCCGCCTACGAGCACTGGAATCTCGTGCCCCACCACGAGGCCGATGCGCAACTGCTCCTCGGGGGACTCTATCTCGACCTCGGCCTGCACAACGAGGCGGGTGCCCGCTTCGAGAAGCTCTTGACGCCCGATGTGCCGCTCGGCGTGCGCAACCGCGCCTGGTTCTATCTCGCCGAGGTGTGGTACGCGCGCGGCTATCTCGATAAGGCCGAGCAGGCGCTCGGCCAGGTGAAGGGACGGCTGCCGGTCGAGCTCGAATCGGAAAAGGAGCACCTGCTCAGCAACGCGCTGATCGATCAGGGACGCTACGACGATGCGGTGCAGCTCCTCGAGCGATGGCGCGGTCCGCCGGACTGGATGGCCTACGCACGCTACAACCTCGGCATCGCCCTCGTGCGCGAGCACCGCCTGAGCGAGGCGGATCGCAGTCTCAGCGCGGTCGGCACACTCGTCACGCACGACCCGGAGCTCATCGCGCTGCGCGATCGCGCCAATCTCGCGCTCGGCTACGCCTACCTGCAGGCGAATCAGCCTGCCGGGGCGCGTCCGGCGCTGGAGCGCGTGCGGCTCGCGGGCCCCTCGGCCAATCAGGCCCTGCTCGGCATGGGCTGGGCGGATGCGGCGCTCGGGGACTACCGCGGCGCGCTCGTGCCATGGCTGGAGCTGCGACGGCGCAGCCTCATGGACTCGGCGGTGCAGGAGTCCTATCTCGCCGTGCCCTATGCCTACGGCAAGCTCGGCGCCGACGGCGAGGCCGCGGAGAATTACGAGAGCGCACTCGAGTCCTACACCTCCGAGAACCGCGCGCTCGATGCCGCCATCGCACGCGTGCGCTCCGGCAAGCTGCTCGAGCCGCTGCTCGCGCAACAGGATGGGGCGCAGTACGGCTGGTTCTGGCAGCTGAAGAACCTGCCGAACGCGCCGGAATCGCGCTATCTCTATGCGATCCTCGCCGGGCACGACTTTCAGGAAGGGCTCAAGAACTATCGCGATCTCGGCTACATGCAGCGCACGCTTGGGCAGTGGGCCCAAAGCATGGATGCGTTCGCCGACATGATCGATGCGCGCCAACGCGCCTACGCCGAGCGTCTGCCGCGAGTCGATCAGCTCCTCGCCTCACGAGCGGCCGAGCGCCTGCAACGCCGGCGCAACGAGCTGCAATCGCGCCTCGAAGTGATCGAGCGCGAGCACGACGTAGCCGCGCTCGGCTCGCCGGATGAGCGCGGGCACTGGGCGAGGGTTCTCCAGATCGAGTCGGCGCTCGCCGCCGCGCCCCACGATGCGGCGAACGATGCGCTGCGCGACCGGCTGCGGGTCGTCAAGGGGGTGCTCTACTTCGAGATGGACCAGGCTTTCAAGGCACGCGTGTGGCAGCAGCAACGCACGATCCGCGACCTCGACCTCGCCCTGAGCGAGGCGCAGGAGCGCTGGATCCGTGTGGAGCGCGCGCGCAACAGCGTTCCGACGAACACCGGTGAATTCGCCGCGCGGGTCGCCGCGCTGCGCGAGCGCATCGGATCGCTCGAGACTCGCCTGGCCGACATGCGCCAGAAGCAGGGCCGGTACCTGGCGCAACTCGCGGACTCGCAGCTCGAGGCGCAGAAGCAGCGGCTCGATGCATACCAGGTGCAGGCGCGCTTCGAGCTCGCCTCGATGTATGACCGGGCGCAGGCCGCGGCCGATGCGCCGAAACCGGGAGCCGCCAAACCCGCCGCGAGCTCGCCGGGCGCCTCGAGCGCGGGGCGAACACCGCGAGCGCCGGAGTCCGAGCCGTGAAGTGCGCGGCAGGCATCGGGGCGGCGGTGGTCCTTGCGCTCTCGGCCTGCGCGCACAGCGGCCGCCCGCAAGCGCCCACGACCATCAGTGATCTCGTCGCGCGTCCGATCGAGGTGCGCCCGGATGCTCCGACGGACGCCAGCGCCGCCAAGGCGATGGAGAATTACCGCCAGTTTCTCGCGCTGCAGAACACCGACCCGAAGCTGCGCGCCGAGGCCATGCGCCGGCTCGGCGATCTGAATCTCGAGTCGGGGCAGCTCGATAGAATGGAGAGCGAGCTCGCGCAGATCGACCTGCAGAGCGCCGCGGCAATCAAGCTCTACACGCAGCTCCTCAAGGCCTATCCGCAGTATCCGCGCAACGACGCGGTGCTCTACCAGCTCGCCCGCGCCTACGAGACGACCGGGCAGCCGGAGCAGGCGCTTGCGACGCTCGATGAGCTCGCGGCGCGTTACCCGGCAAGCCCGCAGATCGATGAGGTGCAGTTCCGGCGCGGCGAGATCCTGTTCTCCGAGAAACGCTATCCGCAGGCCGAGGCGGCCTATGGGCTCGTCATTCAGCGTGGGCCGGGGACGCCGTTCTATCCCCAGAGCCTGTACAAGCACGGCTGGGCGCTGTTCAAGCAGGCGAAGAACGAGGAGAGTCTGCCGTCCTTCGCCGGCGTGCTCGACCAGGCGCTCCTCGGGGGCGACGTGCACGGGCGGCTGAAGCCCCCGGAGGAGCTGTCACGCGCCAATCGCGAGCTGGTCGACGACACGCTGCGTGTGATGAGCATCACGTTCTCCTATCTCGATGGGGCCAAGTCGATCGATCAATTCCTGGCGGGCTACGGGCCGCGCCCGTATACCTACCTCTTGTACTCGCATCTCGGCGATCTGTACGTGGACAAGCAGCGCTACCAGGATGCCGCGGGGACCTATCGCGAGTTCGTCGCGCGAGATCCGCTGAGCGAGCACGCCCCGGTCCTGGCGATGCAGGCGATCGAGGCCGACCGCAAGGGCGGGTTCACCGACCTCGTGCTGCAGAGCAAGCGCGACTTCGCCGAGCGCTATCAACTCGGGTCGGCGTTCTGGCGCGGGCGCGACCCGAGCGCGTACCCGGTCGTCGTTCGGGAGCTGCGCACGAATTTGAAGGATCTCGCGACCTACTACCATGCGCTCGGGCAGTCTTCGGGTCACATCGAGGACTATCGTGAGGCGGCGCGCTGGTACCGCGCGACGCTCGAGTCCTTTCCGAACGACCCGGACTCGGCGGCAACGACGGAGCTCCTCGCCGAGACGCTGTTCGCGAGCCACCAGTACCTCGAGGCGGCGACCGAGTACGAGCGCTCGGCGTACGACTATCCGCGCACGGCCCGCTCGGCTGCGGCGGCCTACGCCGCGCTCGATGCCTATCAGAAGGCGGAGGCGAGCCTCTCGGGAGCCGCCAAGGCCGAGCTGCATGCGCGCGCCGTGGACTCGGGCATCAAGTTCGCGCAGACCTTCCCCGAGCACCCGGACAGCGGCGGGGTGCTCACGCGCGCTGCCGAGGATCTCTCCGACGCGCACAACCTGCCGCGCGCGCTCGAGGTCGCACGGCTCGTCCTCGCTCATCAGCCCCCCGTCGATCGACAGAAGCAGCGCATCGCGTGGACCATCATCGGACAGGCGAGCTTCGATCACGGCGCGTTCGCGGACGCCGAGAATGCCTACATCCGGGCACGCGAGCTTTCCGATCCGCAGATGCGTGCCGACCTGACGAACCGCATCGCTGCGGCCGTGTACGAGGAGGGCGCGGCGAAGCAGAAGGCGGGCGATGCCCAGGGCGCAGTCGATGATTTCCTGCGCGTCGGGCGCGTTGCCCCCGACTCGAAGATCCAATCCACCGCACAGTACGACGCTGCCACACAGCTCATCAATATGAAGCAGTGGGACCGCGCCATCGGGGTACTCGAGGACTACCGCCGCGAGTTCCCGCAGAGCGAGCGCGTCGCCGAGGTGACGCGCAAGCTCGCAGTCGCCTACGCGCAGGCCGACCACCCCGGGCAGGCGGCGGTGGAGTTCGAGCGCATCGCCGCCAATCCGAAGGAGGATCCGGCCGTGCGGCGCGAGGCGCTGATGCGGGCGGCGAACCTGTACCAGCAGGCCGGCAACGAGCCTCAATCCGTCTCTGCGCTCGAGCGATTCGTCGCCGCATACCCGCTGCCGGTCGGGGATGCGGAGGAGGCGCGACAGCGCCTCGCAACGATCGCCGTCAAGCAGGGCGACCCGAGCGCGCTCAAATGGTTCCGCCAGATCGTCGATGCGGATGCGACGGCCGGGCCGGCTCGTACGGCCCGGACGCACTATCTGGCGGCCGAGGCGCAACTTCAGCTCGC
>JASHUC010000053.1 GCA_030040235.1 Gammaproteobacteria bacterium
ATCGAGGAGCTCATCTTGAGGCGGTCGCGGCCCGGCCATCATACCAGCCGCCGCGCGGGGTCACGTCGGGCCGCCCGCGCGGCTCGGCGTCGAGCCGTCGGCCCACTCCGGCGTCGGGTCACCCACGGGGAGTCCTGCGTGGCGCCCCGCGCGTGATAATGTCAGCCGCCCTCCGCAAGATTCTCGTCATGGCCCGCCTGAGCGCCGACATCCTCGCAGCCCTGCCCGTGCTCATCTGGGTCTATCTGCTCGCCGCTCGCGGCGGATTCTGGCGCGTGTCGCGCCAGCTTCCGCCCCGCCTCCCGCAGCAAGGTCCGCCGAGGCGGGTGGTTGCCGTCGTTCCCGCGCGCAACGAGGCGGCCGTCATCGGCGAGGCCGTCGAGTCGCTGCTCTCGCAGCGGCTCGAGGGCTCGATCCACGTCGTCGTCGTCGACGACGGCAGCTCCGACGACACGGCGACCGCCGCCGCCGCGGCCGCCGCGAAGCTCGGTCGCGCGTCCGACCTCAGCGTCATCCGCGGCGCTCCCCTTCCCGCGGGCTGGACCGGCAAGCTCTGGGCGATGTCCCAGGGCCTCGCGGCGGCGGGTGAGCTTCATCCGGACTACCTGCTGCTCACCGACGCCGACATTTACCACGATCCTGACAATGTCGCCTCGCTCGTCGCACGTGCGGAGGCGGAGCGCTGCGACCTCGTCTCCTACATGGTGAGACTATCGGCCGCGAGCTTCGCCGAGAAGTGTCTGATCCCGGCCTTCGTGTTCTTCTTCCTCAAGCTCTACCCACCCGCCTGGATCGCCTCGCGCCGGTCTCGCACGGCGGCCGCGGCCGGGGGCTGCATGCTCGTGCGTCCGGAAGCGCTGGCGCGAATCGGTGGTCTCGAATCGTTCCGCTCGCAGATCATCGATGACTGTGCGCTCGCGCGCGCGGTCAAGAGCAGCGGTGGCGCGATCTGGCTCGGCCTCACGAACACGGCGCATAGCGTTCGCTCGTACGGCACCTTCGGGGAGATCGGCCGTATGATCTCCCGCACCGCCTTCAGTCAGCTCCGGCACTCCTACGGATTGCTGCTCGCGACCCTCGCAGGGCTCGCGGTGACCTATGTGGCCCCGCCCCTTCTCCTGCTGAGCGGCGATGGGGTCGCGATCGCTCTCGGAGCCGCGGCCTGGGTATCGATGAGCGCCGCCTACCGCCCGATGGTGCGCTGCTACGGCCTCGGGCCGCTCTGGAGTCTCACGCTCCCTGCGGTCGCGCTCTTTTACGCCGCAGCAACCGTGCATTCCGCCGTGCAGTACGGACTGGGTCGCGGTGGCCACTGGAAGGGCCGCGCGCAGGATCTGCGCGCATGAGTGCGCGTGCGGGGCTGAAGCGCGCCCTCAACCGCCCTCAACCCCCAACCTTCAGCCGTCCGAGGTACTCGCGTACGGCCTCGCGGTACCCCTCGCTGCTCGTGACGGTGACCCCTCCCGCGAGGACGAAGATGAAATCGCCGCGCGGCGTCCGGCTGACCTCGCGTATATGGTTCACGTTCACGAGGCAGGACCGGCTGATCCGTAACACCGGCTGCGATTCGAGCGCGCGATGCGCCTGCTGCAGCGTGCTGCGTGCGTGGAACACTTCCCGGCCGATCGTCAGCTTCACGTAGTTGCGATCACCTTCGACGAGCTCGATCTGCGCGCTGTCGAGCAGGTGCATGCGGCTGCCCGATTCGGCGAGCAGCCGCGGCCGGTTATCCGGCGCGCGCTCCAGGCGTGCGAGAACGCCAGCGAGTCCGGCAGCGCGATCCGCGGCGCTCTCGCTCTCGCGCCGTCGCCGGACGCGCTCCAAGGTGCGTCGAAAGCGCTCCTCGTCGAAGGGCTTCAGGAGGTAGTCGGTGGCGCTCACCTCGAAGGCCTCCAGCGCGTACGTGTCGTACGCGGTGACGAAAACGATGAGCGGCACCGTCTCGGGCCCGAGCGCGCGTGCGAGGTCGACACCGTTCAGGGTATCCATCTGAATGTCGAGGAACAGGACATCCGGCGGCTCGCGGCGGATCGCCTCGAGCGCCTGCATCCCATCGCCGTATTCCCCGATGATGCGCAAATCGGGCTCGGGCGCGCAGTACTCGCGCAGCGTCCGGCGCGCCGCAGGCTCATCGTCAACGATGACGACGTGCATCATCATCGATGCGCCAGAGGCATGCGGATCTCCGCCGCCCACTCGGTGGGTCCGGTGCATGCCGCCGCGAAGCTCGCACGCCCGGCAAAATGCACCGCGAGCCGCTCGCGTACGTTACGAAGCCCGACGCCATCGGGCCCGCGCTCACGCGCGCGCGCGATCGTGTTCACGACTCGCAGTATCAGCTCCCCCGACTGAGCCACCGCCTCGATGCGCACGGTGACGGGGCCGGCGTGCTCCGCGAGGCCATGCGCGACGGCGTTCTCGATGAGCGGCTGCAGGATGAGGCTCGGAACCCACGTGCGGGGCACGGCCGCGGCATCGGGCAGCGTGAGGGTCAGACGATCGGTGAACCGTCGCTGCTGCAGCTCGAGATACAGGCGGGCAAAATCGAGCTCGTCATCGAGACTCGCAAAATCGCGCTCCCCTGCCGAGAGCAGCCGCCGCAGCAGATCCCCGAGCTGCACGACCATCGTTTGGGCCGCAGCCGGATCCCAGCCGATCTGCCCCCGGATGGTATGCAGCAGATTAAAGAGCGTGTGGGGCGAGAGCTGCATGCGCAGCGCCGCCAACCGTGCCCCGCTCCACGCGCGCTCGAGCGCCGCGAGACGCAGCTGCGAGTCGCGATGACGCCGGTAGAGCGCGAACCCGGTGACCAGCGCGAGCGCAAATCCGTACGCCAGCAGAAAGTTGATCGCACTCGCGACCCAAACAGGCGGGATACCGTGGAAGCTCGCTTCTTGCGCATGGGCGTGCATGGCCGTGATCTCGACCATCTGCAAACGCGGCCACAGCACGTTGACGATGGAGAGCGCGTGATTGAGCAACGGCTGCGCCGCGAACGCGAACGCCAACCCCAGCAGCACCTGCACCGGGACGGCGCGCCAGGCGGGGCGCCAGCCGGCCCGCAGCGAGATCCAGATCGCCCCGAGCAGCAGCGGAAACAGCATCAGGTGCTGCAGGACGCGCGCATCCCACGGCGCAAACAGATCCTGCGTGCCGTCGGGATCGAATTCCATCGACATGCTGCGTGCATACAGCACGTTCGACAGCGTGACATCGATCCAGAAGGCGACGAGGATCGCGATCAGTGCCCACGTGAGCCTCGCACGGTGCTGCTCGGCGCGCGCCGCGTTCAGCTCCGGCAATGCAATCGGCGGTGCCGATGTGACCATGTCCATGCCGCGAGTTTCCAAACTCGATCGTTGACCCATAGGTTACTCCGCTCGACCTCGCGACGCGCTCGCGAATCTCGCGCGCCGCGGCGCCGCGGGACGAGTGCGTCGATGAGAGGGACGAAACCGCAGCGTGCCTCCCGAGGTATCAAACGCGGATGACGGAATGGAGCACGGAGCGCAAGCGTGGTACCAACGCCTCAAAGCGCGGGACCAGCTCGAGGCTCTCCCACTCCAAACGCGCAGCCGCGTGATGTCAGATGAGCATCGCCGGCTCGAATCGGCGAGCCGCATAAACCTCGCATCCGGTCGCGACATCCAACGGTGCAGAAGCCCACACCACCCATCCAGATCAAGGAGTCGAACATGGCCCGTAAATCCTCGCGCAGAGCCCCGGAACGCGCCCGTGCCCGCATTGCGGCCGTTGCCGGATGTTTGTTTGCCCTCGGCATCGGCGCCAGCGGCGCGGTGCTCGCCGCAGATGCGCCACCCGAGATTCGCGTGAGCTACGCCGATCTCGACCTCACGACCGATCAGGGTGTGCAGACACTCTATCGCCGCCTGGTCGCCGCGGCCGAGCAGGTGTGCCCTTCCGCGCCCATGCAGCACCTGAGCTTGTACGTGCAGAGCCGTGCCTGTCAGAAAAAGGCCGTGGCCGAGGCGGTACGGCAGATTGGATCCCCGAGACTCGCGGCGCTGCTCTCACGGCACGACGCGCACGGTTGAATCGCCCACTCGTGCGTTGAGCAGCCGGATGCCGGCTCCCACTGGCGAGCCGGCGTCCGATTGCGTTTGCGACCCTCGTGCTCGCGAGGCACACTGCGCGGTGCTCCTTCCCCCGACCCCAACGGAGGCCGCGCCATGACCCAGGTCGTTCGCATTCACCAGACGGGTGGACCCGAAGTCCTCCAGCTCGAGGACCTCGAGGTCGGTCAACCCGGACCGGGGGAAATCCGCATCCGGGTCGAGGCGATCGGGCTCAATCGTTCCGAGGCCCTGTTTCGCGCCGGCGCTTATCTCGTGCCAGCGAAGCTCCCGACGCTGATCGGCTACGAGGCGGCCGGAACGGTTGAGGTGCTCGGGGCGGGCGTTCAGGGCTTCACGCCCGGCGAGCGTGTGTGTGTCCTTCCCTCGTACCGGCTGGGCGAATACGGAGTGTACGGGGAGAAGGCGATCGTGCCGGCGCGCAGCGTGATCGCCGCCCCGCCGGCACTGTCTGCCGTTCAAGCCGCATCCATCTGGATGCAGTACCTCACGGCGTTCGCGATCATCGAGGTGGCGAAGATCGGAATCGGCGATTACGTGCTGATTCCCGCCGCCTCGAGCAGCGTCGGGCTCGCGGCCATCCAGCTCGCGAACTGGGCCGGGGCGGTGCCGATTGCCGCCACGCGCCACAACGCCAAGGCCGCAGCGCTGCGGGAGCAAGGCGCACGGCACGTCATCGCCACCGCCGAGAGTGACCTGGTCGCGGAGGTCATGCGGATCACCGGCGGCAAGGGCGCGCGGGTCGCGTTCGACCCGGTGGGAGGGCCCGGGGTGGAGAAGCTCGCGAACGCCATGGCGGAGGAAGGCATTCTGTTCATCTACGGAAGCTTGAGCATGCAACCCACGCCTTATCCCCACTGGCCGGCGGCGCTCAAAGGCCTGAGCCTCAGGGGATGGGTCGCCTCCTCCATCTGGAACAAGCCCGAGCGCTTCGCGCACGCACGTGAGCTCATCCTGCGTGGGCTTACGGAAGGTCATCTCAAGCCGGTCATCTCGAAGACCTTCGCGCTGAGCCAGATCGCCGAGGCTCACCGCTATCTCGAATCCAATCAGCAGGTGGGCAAGATCGTCGTGACGACCTGACTCAGTCGTCGGTGACCGGCGCGAAGATCCGCCAGGCTTGCAGCGGATGAAGCAGCGCCCAGGGGATGGACACGAGGCCGCCGGGGATGGGCTGCTCGATGTGCGCCTTCTCGACCATCACATCCTCGGGCGGGCCGCTCTCGTCGTCCTGGTCGTCCTGGTCGGCGACGAGCGCGCGCACCTGCTCGGGCGTCAGGATGTGATTGATCGGTGGAGCGCTCAAGTCGAGCGGGCGTTTCGCCAGCACGAGTTTCTTCGCCACCGGGGCATGCGGGGCCTGTTTGGGGGCATCGTCGGCGAGCGCGACCGCCGAGCATGCTGCAAGCAGCGCGGCCGCCCCCAGAGAGGGCCAGAATCCCTTGCCAGGGCGAGTCCCAGCTGCACCGGCACCGTGACGGCGAGCGTCCAGCATGGGAGCCAGAATACCACTCACGGCTAGCCCGCGGTGATTCGCGCCATCAGCCGGTGAGCATAGGCGAAATCGGGAACGAGCAGCAGCGCATGCTCGAGAGCTCCGCGCGCGCCGATCGCGTCGCCCTGCTCCAGGAGACTTCGTCCGAGAAACGCATACGCCT
>JASHUC010000054.1 GCA_030040235.1 Gammaproteobacteria bacterium
GCCTCGATGAGGTTGCCCAGATACATGAACGCGGTGACGTTGGACACCCGCGCCGCCTGCTGCAGGTTGTGCGTGACGATCGCGATGCAGAACCGCTCGCGCAGGCTTTGCAGCGTCTCCTCGACGCGCAGCGTCGAGATCGGGTCGAGCGCGGCCGTGGGCTCGTCGAACAGCACGACTTCCGGCCGAACCGCAACGGTGCGGGCGATGCATAGACGCTGCTGCTGACCGCCCGAGAGGCTGCGCCCGTCCTGGGAGAGCTTGTCCTTCACCTCCTCCCAGAGCGCCGCATCGCGCAGCGCCGATTCGACGCGCTCCGCGAGCTCGCGCCGCGGAATGCGCTGCTCCAGCCTCAAACCGAACGCCACGTTGTCGAACACGGACATCGGAAAGGGCGTCGGTTTCTGAAACACCATGCCCACGCGAAAGCGCAAGCTCGCAACATCGACGATCGGGGCGAGGATGTTCTGCCCATCGAGAAGCACCTCGCCGGTTGCACGATGTCCGGGGTAGAGCGAGTACATCCGATTGAGGACGCGCAGCAAGGTCGATTTGCCGCAGCCCGAGGGACCGATGAAGGCCGTGATGCTGCGGTCGAGCAAGGTCAGACTGACGTCGTGCAATGCGTGGGCGGCGCCGTAATAGAAGTTGAGGTGGTTGATCTGGATCTTCGCCGGAGGGGATTCGAGGGCCGGAGTCTCTCCCGTCCCGCCTCGAACGCCTTGCTCGGGCGCAGCAACCTCTTGCAGCGCGCGAATCACGGCGCCTTCGATTGCGGCTGCAGGGCCGCGACGACGAAACGCGCAGCCACGCTGAGCAGCAGGATCGTCAGGGTAATGAGCAAGGCGCCGGACCAGGCCAGCTGCTGCCAGTTCTGGTACGGGCTGAGGGCGAACTGGAAGATGACGACCGGCAGGTTGGCCATCGGCGCCCCGAGGTTCGTGCTCCAGAACTGGTTGTTCAAGGAGGTGAACAGCAGCGGCGCGGTTTCACCGCTGATCCGCGCGATGGCGAGGAGCAGACCCGTGACCATGCCGCTGCGGGCCGCCGGATAGGCGATGCTCACGATCGTTCGCCAGCGGTACGCGCCGAGCGCGGTGGAGGCGTCCTTCATGCCCTGCGGGACGAGATTCAACATGTCCTCGGTGGTGCGCACGATCACGGGTATGGCAATGATCGCCAGAGCCACGGCGCCGGAGAGCGCCGAGAAGTGGCCCTGGGGCACCACGATCAGCTCGTAGACGAACAGCCCGATGAGGATCGAAGGCGCACTCAGCAGCACGTCGTTCACGAAGCGCACGACGGTGGAGAGGCGCGCCGTGCGGCCGTACTCGGCGAGATAGGTCCCCGCAAGGACACCGACCGGAGCTCCGATGAGAAGCCCCAGCAGCGTCATGACCACACTGCCGTAGATGGCGTTCAGCAAGCCCCCGCCGCTCGCGCCGGGCGGTGGAGTCATCCCGGTGAAGAGGCTCATGGAGAAGCCCGCGATGCCCTGCCTGAACAGCGCCCAGAGAATCGCGCCGAGGAACGCGAGCCCGATCGAGGTTGCGAACGCCGCAAGTCCGAGCGCGAGCAAATTGGTGAGCTTGCGCAGGGTTCTGCGGCTCATACCGAGGAGAGCGCCCGCCGGCCGAGGCGCATCAGCATCAGCCGTGCCGCGGCGATGACGGAGAAGGTGATGAGGAAGAGCAGCACTCCGAGCGCGATGAGCGAGGAACGGTAGAGCGGCGTGGTGGCCTCGGTGAACTCGTTGGCGATCGTCGCCGAGATCGTCGTTCCCGGAGCGAGGAGCGAGGTGGCGATCTCGTGAGCGTTTCCGATCACGAAGGTCACCGCCATCGTCTCGCCGAGCGCTCGGCCCAGGCCGAGCATCGTGCCGCCCATCATGCCGGTACGCGAGTACGGCACGACCACGCGCCAAACGGTCTCCCAGGTCGTCGCTCCGAGTCCGTACGCGGATTCCTTGAGCACGTCCGGAACGGTCTCAAATACATCGCGCATCACCGCCGAGATGAACGGAATGATCATGATCGCGAGCACGATGCCCGCGGTCAGCATGCCGATCCCGAACGGCGGCCCCTGGAACAGCGCGCCGATCCCGGGCACCGCGCCCAGGCTGTCGATGATCCAGGGCTGCACGTGCTCCTGCAGGACCGGAGCGAAAATGAACACGCCCCAGATTCCGAAGATGATGCTCGGCACGGCCGCGAGCAACTCGACCGCGACGCCCACGGGCCGCTTGAGCCAGACCGGCGCAAGCTCTGTGAGGAACACCGCGATGCCGAAGCTGATCGGGAGCGCGAACAGCATGGCGATGAGCGAGGTTAGCACCGTTCCGTAGATCGCCGCGAGCGCTCCGTACTCGTCCGTGACTGGATTCCAGATCTCACGGGTGAGAAAGGCGAGCTTGAAGCGCGCAAACGCCGGCCACGCCCCGTGAACGAGCGCCACGGCAACCCCGCCGAGCAGCAGCAGCACCAGCACCGCCATCGCGAGCGTCGTGCCGTGGAAGATTCGCTCGCGTACGCGCTGGCCCGCCACATGGTCCGCAGAGAGCTTCGCATCGA
The DNA here is from genome assembly GCA_030040235.1 of Gammaproteobacteria bacterium. Next base: position 2,571 of record JASHUC010000054.1, read on the forward strand.
GCATTGCGGTCTCGTTCATGAGCGCTCGCATTGTCGGGGCGGACCGCGCCCGGGGAAAGTGGCGGCTCCGGAATGGCCGCCAGCTCGACAGAATACCATCACTTCAGTCCGGCTCGCTCGCGGCATCCCCGGCGCAGACAGCCTCAGATGCCCAGGTTTTGCTTCCAGTACGCGCGGATGGCGCTGACCGTGCTCGCGGGCAACGGACCGAAGGCGATGGATTTGGCCATCTGCTGGCCGTGCTCGAATCCCCAGAGGAAGAACCGCGTGACGGCCTCGTTGACGGACTTGGGAGCATTCGTCCTCAAGATCTGCCAGGTGCACCCCGAGATCGGCCAGCTCGCCTCGCCCGGTTGATTGGTCAGGATTACATAGAAATCCTGCGCCTTGGTGAAATCGACGTTGGCC
>JASHUC010000055.1 GCA_030040235.1 Gammaproteobacteria bacterium
GCCGACCAGCCATACACCGGCCACGATCAACGTCGAGATGACGAAGGCCGTGGTGGCTGTGTGCCCGGTATGCACCCACGGTCCCCAGAACCAGACCGTTACTACTGCAAGCATCGCCGCCTCGGCGTGCGCCGCCAAGCGAGGCCAGACGCCGAAGAGGATACCGAGGCCTGCGGCAATGCTGCCGGCCCCGCTCAACTCGATCCAGCCGACGCTGTGGGGTAGCCACGCGAGCCAGGGCGGTAGCTGAATGGGTGTCGCGGGTAGGAGGACCTCAATCCCGATCATCGGCAGGGCGAACGCGAGAAACCAGCGACCGACACGCGTTGCGCGGCGGGCATTCAATAGCCAACCACCCGCCCGAGGCGCCGCATAGCGTGCGAAGAGGCACCACACACCGGCCGTCATGATGGCGATCTCCCCGACAGAGCCCCACGAGGCGGGATCGCCCGGCCGTTGGAAGACTTGAGGGACCTCGAGCCAGACGAGCCAGATCAGCACGTACGGCAGGAGGAATCGACACGCTAACGGCAGACTCGCGCGCCAGAGCAACCCCAATCCGGTCAGGATCTCCGCCGCCGCGCAAATGTAGGCCAGTGACGTACGCCCCGGCAGGTGCGCTGGAACGTCCTGCCACACGAGGGCGAACTCGCCGTTGACAACACCCGTGATACCGAGAGCGATCAGCGCCGCCGCGTACAAAACACGGCTGAGCTCAATGCGCTTGGCCATGCGACAACCCCCTCTGCGACTCTGCCCCGCCGGAGTGCTTGAATATGAAGTTCACATGAACAAATGCGATCAGGGATACACGCCGGGCTGCGAGATGCCAACGGGAATTAGCTGCCCATAATATTCGGGAATCGAAGTAGAGTATTGCAAAGCGGTGCCGGAAACCGCTCGATCCACAGGAGCATCTTCTATGTCCGCAGCGCTCATTTTCGCGGCCGGGATACAGGCCGAATGAACCGCAAGGATTTCGTACGGCTAGGATGGGCCACCGTGATCGCGACGGGGGCAGGTGAGCTTCGGCCTGCGTCCGCGCTGGCGCCAACGCCTCGGCAGGTTCCGGCGACCTCGGAACCGAAGGCCACCGCGAGCACGGCGAATTTCGTGCTACAAATCGCACCGATGCTCGTCGAGCTCTCTCCTCAGGTCGTGATCAGCACCATCGGCTACAGCAACAAGATCCCCGGCCCCTTGCTGCGGGTGCGAGAGGGCCAACGCGTGGCCGTAGAAGTTGCGAACGACACGGATGTTCCGGAATACGTGCATTGGCACGGTTTGTTCGTTCCGTCGCACGTTGATGGAACGGCGGAAGAAGGCACGCCTCCGGTACCGCCGCACGGGCGCCGGCGCTATCAATTCGTGGCCAAGCCGGGAGGCTCGCGATGGTACCACTCGCACACCGAGGCCATGCTGGATCTGCATCGCGGCGCCTACACCGGCCAGTTTGGTTTTCTCATGATCGATTCGGCGAATGACCCTGGGCTCTACGACCAAGAGGTCTTTCTCGCGCTGCGTGAGTGGGAGCCGTATCTGACCACGATGGATCAGGACGAAATGGCGCCGGATCCCAACGACCCGATGCCCGAAAAACCCGCCACTCCCGACCCGCGTCCCGACGGGCTCGAAGTCGGCGCTCCTCTTTACTCGATTAACGACAAGATGCTGGGCGCGGGGGATCCGCTCCGCGTGCGGCCAGGCGAGCGCATCCTGATGCACCTGCTCAACGCCAGCGCCTCGCAAATTCATCGCGTGGGGTTATTCGGTCACCATTTTCACGTGATCGCTCTCGATGGCAATCCCGTGCCCACACCTCAGTCCGTCGATGTGATTGAGATCGCCCCCGGTGAGCGCGTGGATGCGATTGTGGAGATGAATCTGCCGGGCGTTTGGATTTTGGGTGAGCTGCGCGATGCCGCACGACAATCCGGCATGGGCATCGTGGTGGAGTACGCCAACCAGGCACAGCCGCGCGCCCAATGGATCCCGCCTGCGAAGGCGCGCTGGGACTACACCACCTTTGGCAAACCGACTCCGCGTCCGAAGCCAGACGAGACCATCGACATGGTCTTCGAAAAGGTCCCGGGCGGGCCTCATGGAATCAATCACTGGCTCGTCAACGGCAAGGAATATCCGCACGAACGCGAATTCGTATTCCGGCAGGGAGGCCGCTATCGGCTGGTGTTTCACAATCGCAGCGACGATTCTCACCCCTTGCATATGCACCGGCACCTATTCGAGCTTATCGAGCTCAACGGCAAACCCACTGCCGGCATCATGAAGGATACGGTGATCGTTCCCGCATTCGGACGCGCCACCGTGGATGTCGTCGCCGACCAGCCAGGCCTCACGCTGTTCCACTGCCACATCCAGCAGCACATGGACTTTGGTTTCAAGGCACTGTTTCGCTACGCCTGAGCGCCGCGTCGCTCGCGGCAAGGCGCTTTGGTCCGCGAATGTCCGCTGTCCGGTCAAGGCCCTTCGAAGTAATCCCCATTGCAACTTGTTCACGCATCCGACACAGAAACGACACATTGAAGCGATGAAGTGTCTCCGTTTGCCAACCTGAAGTGCAAATTGGGGGGACACGCATGAAAACGATCGGCGGAAGGTTCCGAGCGGCAATGCTTCTGGGAGCAGCCGCCTCGCTGCTGGTATTTACGGCTGGGACAGAGGCACAGAATCAAGGCTCACAGGGTCCAAACGACAACTCGTGGGGCAATCCGCCGGCGACCGACAATCCGTGGCCGTACAACACTCCGCAGCGCTCGTCGCCCGTGCTGGCGGTGGTTGGTGACGTCTCCTGCCAGCCAGGCGAGGAGGCAAGTGGTGAGTCTTCGCACGAAGTCTGCACCGACGCCAAGGCCCCCTACGTCAACACCTCTCTGTACCAATCCCAGGAGGCGACTGCGAATCAGATTGAGGCTATGAAACCCGACGCGGTCGCGCTCCTCGGGGATCTGCAATACCAGGTCGGCCGATATTCGGACTTTGAGAACTCGTACGACCTGACCTATGGCGCCTTCAAAATGATCACCCGGCCGGCGCCCGGCAACCACGAGTTTTACGACGAGCATGGCGAGACCGGCGTTGCCGGCTACGGCTACTTCTCCTACTTCAACGGCGTCCAGATCGATACCAATGCTGATGCCAATCAAGGTAAGCCTGTGACGACCACGATCTCGGACCCGTGCCCGTCGAATCCGGCGTGCGGTCCGGGCGCAACTCCATCCGCTGACCTCTCTCCCCAACCCATTCCGCGGGCGGATGGACAGGCAGGGCACTTCGAGTTGGGAGCGAACGGAGGTCAGAACGGAACCGGAGTCGGAGATGGCTGGTACTCATACAATCTCGGCTCCTGGCACCTTATCTCACTCAACATAGAGTGCTCGACACAGCCGGGCGGCTGTTCGAACACGGGCGCCTGGTTTGGGGCCGAACTCGCATGGCTCAAGAACGATCTCGACGAGAACCACTCGGCCTGCACACTCGCCTACTGGCATCAGCCCACGTTTAGCCCCGCCAACGGCATCACCCCGGAGGGCACTGCCGCTCAGGCTTTTTGGCAACTGCTCTACGAACACAACGCCGACTTGGTCCTGAACGGACACGACCATCTCTATGCCCACTACCGCCCCCTTGATCCTTCCGGGCACTCCGATCCGGAGCACGGCCTAACGGAATTCGTCGTGGGTACCGGCGGCGAGACACTCGATTCGGTCGTCACAACCCCCGTGACGAGCGGCTCGGGCGAAACAAACCTGGAGGATCCCAGCGGCAACACGAACTTCAACGCGGAGAATCTCGTGGCGGCAACTGGGGATTACTGGGGCGTAATGGCCCTGACGCTCAATCAGAACGGCTACGCGTGGAATTTCGTATCGGCAATGGAAGGTCCTGCGAACAATGGCCAATGGCCGGTGGCAGCCCCGAATGGGTCTTACACCGACAAGGGCGTCGGCAGCTGCCACGGACCAGTCTACAGGTGATGATCCGATCGCCCTCAATCACGCCTTGGCGTTTCTTTTCGGTATGCCTTCCCCCTCCGCGAGAAATCGCGCAGGGGGATCTTCTCTTGCAGGAGCGCCTCCCCGTGCGCGCCGGGAATCCACGACTGCAGTCGCTCGGCCGTTGAGATGTCATCAGTACCTGCGCTGCAGCGTCGCTGAAGCCGAGGTTGCCGCGGCACTGGCTGCCGGCCACTCCCCGTCGCCTTGGACATCTTGATGCTTATATAGTAGCATCACGATGCAATGCGCACGACCCTCACCCTCGACGAAGATATCGCCGCGCGGCTGCAGGCGGAGTCTCGCAGGACCGGCCGGCCGTTCAAGACCGTGGTGAACGAGTACCTGCGTGCCGGGCTGGCACAGCGTCGAGCTGCAAAAAACGCAGGCCCGTTTCGCGTGCACCCCCTCGATCTCGGCGGCCCTTTGCCGGGCCGTTCCTACGGCAACATCGCGGCACTGCTAGAAGAAGTGGACGGCCCTACGCACCGATGAAGCTCATCGACGCGAATATCCTACTGTACGCTTACGATCGCAGCGCTTCGCAGCACCACGAGCCCTGCCGCAGATGGCTCGAAGCGGCGTTGAACGGCGGGGAACTCGTCGGGCTTCCCTGGCAGACGCTGCTGGCCTTCATCCGCCTATCGACTCATGCCCGGGTAGTCCGTCAGCCCGCCTCCGCGGAGCAGGCTTGCGCAATCGTGGCCGAATGGCTCGAGCATCCGAACGTTGTCGTGCCGGAGCCTCTCGAGCGTTTCTGGAAGATTCTCCACGGCCAACTCGTCGACGCCCAGGTGGTAGGTCCGCTGGTGACCGATGCGGCCCTGGCGGCCCTGGCGCTCGAGCAGGGGGCGGTCTTGTGCTCCACCGACAAGGACTTTCGTCGGTTCCAGGGCCTGCGCATCGAGAATCCGCTGCAGGCCTGATGGCTTCTTCCCAAATCGCCCGCCGGCGGAGCGGCCGCGAGGCCAAGCGCGCGGCGCGCGCCGCGCGCACGACGGCCGCATCAAAACTTCAGGTAGTTAAGCTTCGGCACGCGGGCGAACGCGGAGTCCCGAGCCACGAGCGTGGCGCCGTAGGCGAGCGCCGTAGCGGCGATCCAGGCATCGTTCTCGCCCAGTCGCCGCGACAGCGAGCTCTGCATCATCGCGGTGCGCCAGGCGATCGCGCGTGACAACTGCACGACACGGAACCGCGCGATGAATTCGCCGAACGCTTGCGGGTCCACAAACCCTTCGGCAAATTCGCCCACCGTAATGATGCTGACCGCCACCGCCTGCCGGCGATGGGCCGCCAAGACAGATGTTGCCGCTCCCG
>JASHUC010000056.1 GCA_030040235.1 Gammaproteobacteria bacterium
GAGGCGAACTCCAGGCCTGCCCTGTAGAGACTCATAGACTCGCCGAAGGCTTCGGCTTGGGCGGGCACTAGGATCGGGCGTGACGAGCCCGATAACACGCTCCGCATCCACGGCGACACCTGTGGATGAAGGCATAGTCCAGCCCGCAACGAAAGCTGCGGATACGCTGTCCCCCCGCCTCCACCAGATTCCGAAGCGCTCCCGGCCTTCCGCCGGGAGCGACTCGGAAATTCCTCTCGCAACGGCGTGCCGGGCCGGCTCAGCGCTCGCCGCTCAGCGTGAGCAACGCCCCGTAGAGGTCCGGACGGCGATCGCGGAACACGAACCAGTTGTTGCGCAGGTCCTCGAGTGCGGCCAGATCGAAGCTCGCGTAGATGATCGCATCGCCCTCCTCGGGTGCCTCGGCCACCTTTGCGCCCATCGAATCGGCAATGAACGAGGAGCCGTAGAAGCGCACGTACAGGCCCTGCGGGTCCTGCAGCGACCGCTCGAGCCCATAGCGGTTCGCCGCGACGAGCGGCATCAGATTCGCGGCGGCGTGGCCCTGCTGCGTGCGCTGCCAATGGTCCCTCGAGTTGACCGGCACCGCCGGTGGCGGCTCGGTGCCGATCGCCGTGGGAAACAGCAGGACCTCTGCGCCGCCGAGCGCCATGGCTCGCGCGGCTTCCGGAAACCATTGATCCCAGCAGATGCCGACGCCGATGCGCGCGAAGCGCGTGCTCCACACTTTGAATCCGGTATCGCCGGGACTGAAGTAGTGCTTCTCCTGGTATCCGGGTCCGTTGGGAATGTGCGATTTGCGGTACACGCCGAGCACCGTCCCGTCGGCATCGACAATCGCGACGGAGTTGAAAAACGCGACCGGCGCGCGCTCGAAGAAACTCACCGGCAGCACCACGCCGAGCTCGCGTGCGAGGCCGCGCAAGCGCTGCACGGCGCGACTCTCTTCGACGCTGCGCGCGAGCGCCAGATGCCGCGAGTCCTGCTCGATGCAGAAATAAGGCGTCTCGAAAAGCTCCGGCAGCTGAATCAGCTGCGCCCCGCGCGAGGCTGCCTCGCGCACGTGGCGTTCGGCGCGCGCGAGATTGCCCTCGCGGTCCCAGTCGCAGGCGAATTGGCATGCGGCCACCGTGAGCGGGCGTGGGCTGCGGGCAAAGTGTGCCGGGCGGCTGTCGACCATCGACCCCTCCAGGGAGCGCCCTCGGCGCCTCGAGTCACCCCGGTCTCATGCTAGTTTCGAACGCCACCGCGCGCCATCCCGATCAAGTCGAGCTCCAGAGCCGGAGCCCCGGGGTTGACGTGCAGCAGTTCGGCCTCCCCCGCACGGCAGTTTGTTCCGGCGCCCCGGCCGCCCGGGGCCTGTGGTGCGCTCGCTACAGCTGCCGCGCCGCGCCGGGCGGGGTGGGAAGCGGCCGCCCGGCCGTGTGCCGCACCTGCTCGGTGATCCGGATCGCCGTCTCGAGCGCGCGCAGGCCCGCCTCGCCGCCCACGACCGGCTGACGCCCCGAGCGGATGCACTCGAGAAACGATTCGATCTCGGCCGCGAGCGCATCTCCCGCCTCGAAGCTCTGCTCCTCGATCGTGACCGGCAGCTGCCCTCCCGAGGGGACCCCGGGGCGCTTGCGGATGAGGGTCAGGATCTTCTGCTGAAGATCGATCGAGAGATACGCCTCATCCTGGGGGCTGAAGAGGCGCAGCTTGCGCTCGATCTTCAGGCTCACCCGGCTGGCGGTGACATTCGCCACGCACCCATTGGCGAAATTGAGCCGGGCATTGGCAATGTCGATCTCCTCGGAGAACACGGGGGTTCCGATGGCATCGATCGAGCTCAACTCGGCCCCGACGATCGTCTGCACGATGTCGATGTCGTGAATCATCAGATCGAGCACCACATTCACGTCGGTGCCCCGCTCACGATACGGCGCGAGCCGGTGGCACTCGATGAAGCGCGGCGTCCCGAGATACGGCTCGGCCGCGAGAATTGCCGCGTTGAAACGCTCGAGGTGGCCGACCTGCAGCACGCGGCCGCGCTCGGCGGCGAGCCGGATCAGCTCGCGGGCCTCGGCCGGCGTCTCGGTGATCGGCTTCTCGACGAGCACGTGCGCACCGCCTGCGAGGAGCTCCCGGGCGATCGGGAAATGTCCTGCGGTCGGTGTGGCGATGCTCACCGCATCCACTTGACCGATGAGGGCGCTTGCAGCGGGCAAGGCGCGCGTGCCGAGCTCGGCGGCGACACTTTCGCGCACCTGCGGGTTGGAGTCCACCACCGCCACCAGCTCGCAACTTGCGTTGCGGGCGTACTTTTGCGCATGGAACCGGCCGAGATACCCGACCCCCACCACCGCCGCTCTGATTTTTTCCATGGCGGCGGCTATTATGCGCGCTTGGAGCCCTCTTCCCGCACATGAGCGTCCCTGCCCCTTCGCGCGCTACCGCAGGCCTCGCGGGCACCCTGCGCCGCGAGCTCATCGTCCTCGGTGCAGCGCTTGCATTCGGCGTGCTCGCCGTGCCGCCTCTTCTGTGGCTCGCCGGAACGCGCACCCTCGGCCCCTACGCCGGGGGAGGAGTCGCGGCGCTCGTTGCCAACTTTTTCCGTGGGCTCGCGAGCGGCGCGCTCGCCTTCTGGCTCGTCGCGCTCGGCCCCTACCTCGTGTTGACGGCCCTTCGCGCCCTGCTGGCCTTGATGCGGACACGACCCCTCGAGGATTGAACTTGCCGCATTAAGTCACCCTCTCATGGAGAACCTCTTACATAAGCGACGCCCGGCGAACTCGAGCTTGACGCATCGCATACCCCGAAGCTGCCGCTGCACCCTGCAAGAGCCCTTGATGCGGTGGCCCGAGCACTCTAGCCTTGTGAACAGAAACCGACCCAACCCGCGAGCCCCACGATGCCGTTTCGCCTGATGCGCCGCTCGAGCGGCTGGTTTGCCTCTTGCCTCGCCTTCTTGATGGTGCTCGCGGTGGCGAGCGCCGCGCCTGCACCGGCGAGCACCTCCGTCGTACCCCCGGGAGCCATCGCTCCGACTGAGCGGCAGCGGATGATCGCGCGCCGCGTCGGCTCGATCCTCGAGGAGACGCATTACAGCCGCCGGACAATCGACCGCAGCATGTCCTCGCAGGTCTACGACCGGTACCTCGAGTTTCTCGATCCCGAGCACAGCTACTTCCTCGCAAGCGACATCGCTCAGTTCGAGCAGTGGCGCTACAGCTTCGACGACATGATCCACACGGGCGACATCGACCCGGCGTTCGCCATCTTCGCGCGCTTCGAACAGCGCAACCGCGAGCGCCTGCGCTATGCGCTCTCGCAGCTCGATACCGAGCCGGACTTCGACCTCAAGGCGTCCTACGACTTCGACCGCCTGCATGCGCCCTGGCCGGCGAGCGAGGCGCAGATGAACGAGCTTTGGAGCAAGCGCGTCCAGAACGATGAGCTCTCGCTGATGCTCACCGGCAAGAGCTGGAAGGATGCCTCGGACATGCTGCGCAAGCGCTACGAGCACGTGCTCAAGCGCATCGATCAGGTCACCTCCGAGGACGTGTTCGAGGAGTTGATGAACGCGTACGCGCGCAGCTTCGATCCGCACTCGAGCTATTTCTCGCCGCGCGACTCGGAGGAGTACCGCATCCAGATGAGCCTCAACTATGAGGGCATCGGCGCCTCGCTCGAGCTCATCGACGATTACGTCACGGTCATGAACACGATCCCGGGCGGCCCAGCGGCTGTCGCGGGCACGCTGAAGGCGAACGACCGCATCACCGGCGTCGGCCAGGGCAAGGATGGGGCGTTCACGGACGTGATCGGCTGGCGCCTCGACGATGTGGTGCAGCTCATCCGCGGCAAGGCCGGCACGACCGTGAAGCTGCAGATCCTCCCCGCAGGCGTTGCGCCCGGCTCACCGGAGAAGACCCTGCTCTTCGTCCGCAACAAAGTCTCGCTCGACAACCAGGCCGCGCACTCGGAGGTGCGCACGATCGATCGCAACGGTCGCATGCTCAAGATCGGGGTGATCACCGTGCCCGCTTTCTACGAAGACGTTCAGGCGCAGAATGCGGGTGACGAGAACTACCGCAGCACGACTCGCGACGTGCGCAATCTGATCGATCAGTTGAAGAACCAGGGTATCGACGGCCTGGTGCTCGATCTGCGCGAGAACGGCGGCGGCTACCTGCCCGAGGCGACCGCGCTCACGGGACTTTTCATCGACAAGGGACCCGTGGTGCAACTCAAGGACACGACGGGACGCCTCGAGGTGCTCGACGATCCCGACAAGGGCCCCGTCTACAACGGCCCGCTCGCGGTGCTCGTCGACCGTTACAGCGCTTCGGCCTCCGAGATCTTCGCCGCGGCCATCCAGGACTACCACCGGGGCGTCATCGTCGGACAGCGCACCTTCGGCAAGGGCACGGTGCAGAACCTGGTGCCGCTCGACCGCTGGTCGCAGCGGCCGGTCAACGGCCAACTGACCGTGACGATCGGCAAGTTCTATCGGGTGACGGGTGAGAGCACCCAACGGCTGGGCGTCCAACCCGACGTGCCGCTGCCCTCGCCGATCGACATGGACGATGTCGGGGAGAGCTCGCTCGAGGCGGCGCTGCCCTGGGATCGAATTGCCCCAGTCGCCTTCACAGCATGGCGGCCGGCCGCCGGCCCCGCCATACCCGTGCCCACTCTGGCGCTTGCCGAGGATGCGCGCGCCCAGCACGATCCCAACTATCGCTGGCTCGTTCAGGAAGTTTCGGCGAGCGAGGATATGCAGGGCGACAAGAGCCTCTCGCTCAACTTGCAGCAGCGGCAGGCCGAGCGTGCTCGCGAGGATCGTGACCGGCTCGCGCGGGAGAATCTGCGACGCGCGGCACAGGGCCTTCCGGCGATCAAATCCGTCGAGGATATCGATCCGGCCGAAGCCTCGGACATCATCCTCACGCAGGCGACGCAGGTGGTCGGGGACATGATCACCGGTGGGGGGCGCACACCCATGCCCGCCGGTCAGACCGTGCGCCGCGACGATGCCGTGCCGCGCGCAGTGCCGGCGCACTGAGCAGCGCTAGCGCAACAGGACTCTGAACAGATCCCAGGTGTCCTCGGCGAGCACGTTCGGCATTCGCGCCGCGGCGGCTCCCCGCAGCGGCTCCTCGGCGAGCACGTCGCCGTCGCCGAATGCGATCGACTCGGGAAGCGGCGTCGTATCCGATCCATTGCGATAGCGCGCGATACTCTTGAGTCGATCCGAGCGGTTCTTCACGTCCTGAGCGACGTTGGCCGTACCCGCAAGGACCATGCGCGCGGTTGCGATCCCGGCGATGAGCGCTTCGCACTCCTCCCGCCCGCCGTACTCGTCGGCCACTTCGCGCCGCGCACTCGCCTCCTTGGCGAGCGCGACGAGCGGGGTATCGATCAGGCGCAGACACAGCACCTCTGCGTAGGCGATGGCGGCCAGGTTGATCGCACGCCGCGCCTCGACCGAGACGCCCGGAAACTGCGGTGGCGGCTCCTCGTTCAACTGCTCGGCGGCGGTGCGTGCCTCGGCGAGCGCCGCATCGGCGGCCGCGGCGGCCACATGCGCGGCGTTGAGCTGTCGATCGCAATCCCGCCGCTTGAAGTACTGCCAGAAGCGCCTCAGCTTGGCGCGCGCCTCGCCGAGCCGCCCCACTTCGGCATGCGTCTCGGCATGGTGGGTCTCGGCCGTGCGCAGCCGGCCCTCGACTGCCTGCCGCTGCGCGAACTGGCGGCGGTTGCATTCGGCGAGAAAGGCGCGTCGTTCACGCTCTTCCTGCTGATTGGCGAGCTCGGCGACGAACTGCTCGAGGATCGCGCGGCCCGATTGCCACAGCGCACGCAGCTGATAGAACACGAGCGCCGGATAGGCAGTCTCCGAAAGACCGAGCCGCGACTCGAGCG
>JASHUC010000057.1 GCA_030040235.1 Gammaproteobacteria bacterium
CGCCGAAGTCCTCGAGCGGGTACACCGGGGCGCCGAGCAGCTGCCCGAGGGACTGCACGTGATCCTGCGCTCCCAAGCGGTGCGAGTCCGCGGCGATCAAGGCGAGATCGCGTGTGCCATGCAGCAGCGCCCAGCGCACGGCGAGCTTGGCGAGCACCGTCGTCTTGCCAACGCCGGTCGGTCCGACGAGGGCGATGCGGCCGCCTTCCTGCAGCCAGCGATCACCGGTCACGAGCAGCCTCTGGGCAACCGTGGCGATTGCGAGGCGGCGGGCGAGCGTGAGCTCGGTTCCCGCCGGCAGCGCACCCACCACTTCAGCTGCCAGATCGGGCGCGAGACCGACCTCGGTGAGCTCGCGCAGCATCTCGGTGTGAATCGGCGCGCGACGCGTGAGATCGTTCCACGCGAGCCGCGCGAGTTGCGTCTCGAGCATGCGCCGCAGCGTCTTGAGCTCGCTCTCCATGGTGGCCGCGAGCGGTGCCGTCGCTCCGTGCGAGGTGGCTCGCGCGGCTCGCTCGCGCGAACTCCCGAGATCGCCCAGCTTTTCGAGTGCGGCATCGAGCTCTCGCTCGGAGATCAGGAATTCTTCCGAGTCGGGCCGCCGTTCCGAGGCGGCCGGAGGCTGCAGCGTACGTGGCTGTCGGGTGGCGGCGGGCGGCTGCGGTGAAGCGAGCGGTTGCTCCTTGGCGAGCGCCGGCTGCGCCTCGACGGCGAGCGCGAGATCCGCCTCGGTAGGGGGATGCTGCGCGTCGAAGTCGATGGCTGCCGTCACCTCGACGCCCCCGGGAGTGCGCCGCGAGGACAGGATCACGGCCTCGGGCCCCAGCCGGTCGCGGACCGCTCGGAGCGCCTGGCGCATGTCGGGTGCCGTATGTCGGGTGATCTTCATAGCAGTCAACGTCCCACCGCCGTCACGAGGCGGACCTTGCGGTTATCTGGAATCTCGTTCCATGCGAGCACGTGCATGTTCGGCACTCCGGCCCGAACGAATCGTGCGAGCGGCTGCCGCAGCTGCGGCGGCACGAGCAGCACGGCAGGCTCGCCGATGAGCTCTTGGCGCTGTGCGCTCTGGGCCAGGCGTTGCTGCAGACGCTCGGCGAGCCCCGGCTCGAGCGCGGTGCCCGACCCGCTCGGGGCTCCGATCGAGCCTTGCAGCAGCCGCTCGAGCTCCGGCTCGAGGGTCATGACCGGCAGCTCGTTCGTCATGCCGGCGATGTCCTGCACGATCTGCCGACCGAGTGCAATGCGCACGGCGGCGGTGAGGGCGGCCGGTTCCGGAGTCCGTGGCGCGTGGTCGGCGAGCGTCTCGACGATCGTGCGCATGTTGCGAATCGGGATGCGCTCGGCAAGCAGCGATTGCAGCACCTTGACGAGCACCGCCATGGGCAACGCGCGGGGCACGAGGTCCTCGACGAGCTTCGGCGCGCTCTTGCCGAGGGTGTTGAGCAGGTGCTGGACCTCCTCGTGCCCGAGCAGCTCATGAGCATGCGATTGAATGAGGTGACTGAGGTGGGTCGCGATCACGGTGCTCGCATCGACCACGGTGTAGCCGAGGCTCTGAGCGTGATCGCGCTCGCGCGGCTCGATCCACACGGCCTCCATGCCGAACGCCGGATCGCGTGTGGCGATGCCCTTGAGCGCACCGAACACACGGCCCGGGTTGATCGCGAGATCGCGGTCGGGATGGATCGTGCTTTCGCCGAGCGGTACTCCCCCGAGCTTGATGCGATAGGCATTCGGCGGAAGGTCGAGATTGTCGCGGATGTGCACGGGGGGAATCAGGAACCCGAGCTCCTGCGAGAGCTTGCGGCGTACGCCGCGCACGCGAGCCGTGAGGTCGCCGTTCTGCCCGCGATTGACCAGAGTCACGAGGCGGTAACCCACCTCGAGTCCGAGCAGGTCTACGGGTTGCACGTCTTCCCAGGTGAGCTCGCGCTGCTCGGGCGGCGGTGCCGATGGGCGTGGCGCAGCGGCCTTGGCCGCCGCGGCGGTCTCGCGCCGCTTGTGAATGGCGTAAGCGGCTGCGCCGCAGAGGCTCGACATCGTGAGAAAGGCGAGATTCGGCATGCCCGGCACGATCCCCATCACGCCGAGCAGCCCGCTCGCGACGGCGAGCGTGCGCGGGTTGCCGAACAGTTGGCGCGTGAGCTCCCCTCCCATGTCCTGCTTGCCGGACATGCGCGTGACGATGACCGCGACCGCGGTGGACAGCAGCAGCGAGGGAATCTGGGCAACGAGACCGTCGCCGATCGTCAGGAGGGTGTAAGTCCGCGCCGCATCGGCCAAGGCGAGTCCATGACCGATGACCCCGATGCCGAGGCCGCCCAGCATGTTGATGAAGAGAATCAGGATCCCGGCGATCGCATCGCCGCGCACGAAGCGGCTGGCGCCGTCCATCGAGCCGTAGAAATCCGCCTCCGCCCGCACCTCCGCGCGTCGCTGTCGTGCCTCATCCTGCTTGATGAGGCCGGAGTTGAGATCGGCGTCGATCGCCATCTGCTTGCCTGGCATTGCATCGAGGGTGAAGCGTGCGCTCACCTCCGAGATGCGCCCCGAGCCCCGCGTCACCACCACGAAGTTGATGATGGTGAGGATGATGAACACCACCACGCCCACCGCGAAATTGCCGCCGATGACGAACTCGCCGAACGACTGGATCACCCGGCCCGCCGCCCCAGGGCCGCTGTGGCCGTGCAGCAGCACGACGCGCGTCGAGGCGACGTTGAGGGCAAGCCGCAGCAATGTCGCGAGCAGCAGCACGGTGGGGAAAACGCCAAAGTCGATCGGCCGCGGAACATAGAACACGGCGACCACGATCATGATCGAGAGGGCGATGTTGAAACTGAACAGCACATCGAGCGCAAGCGGTGGAAGCGGCAGCACGACCATCGCGAGCACCGCGAGCACACCGACGGGCACACCGATGCCGGCGCGCAGGAGCTCGCGCAGCGACGGGAAGCCAGGTGTTGCGACGTCGGTCTCGGCCACGGTCAGTGCCTCGTCTCGGGCGCCTCAGGCGGCTGCGCTGCGGCGGGGACGTCCTCGGCCGCCTCCGGCAGCGCACCGATACGCGGCGGAGCGGGTGGAATGTCTCCCGCGCGGCGCGCACTGCGCAGCTGGTAGACGTAGGTGAGCACCTGGGCCATGGCGACATAGAGCGAGACGGGGATCTCCCCGCCGATCGGCACCGCGCGGTGCAGGGCGCGCGCGAGCGAGGGCGCTTCGAAGATCGGCACCCCATGCTCGAGCGCGACTTCGCGGATACGCGCGGCGACCTCGTCCACGCCCTTGGCGAGCACGGTGGGCGCGCGCATGCGTTGCTCGTCGTAGCGCAGCGCGACGGCGAAGTGCGTCGGATTGACGACCACCACGTCGGCCTTGGGAACCTCCTGCATCATGCGGCGCTTGGCGGCCTCCTGCTGCGCGCGGCGGACACGGCCCTTCGCCTCGGGCGAGCCCTCGCTCTCACGCAGCTCGTCGCGCACTTCCTGGCGCGTCATGCGCAGCCGGCGTGTGTGGTTCCACAGCTGCCAGGGCACATCGGCGGCGGCGATGGCGCCGAGCGCCACGGCGAACGTGAGGAGTGCGCTCGACCAGAGCGCGGCGGCGTGCGCAATCCCCGCCGTCGGGTCCTCGGCGCCGAGCGCGAGCAGGCTCCCGGCGTGCTTCCAGAGGAAGGCGACTGCGACAGAGGCGACCAGCAGGAACTTGGCGAACGCCTTGGCGAGCTCGACGAGGCTGCGCACCGAGAACATGCGCTGCCAGGCATTGAGCGGCGAGAGCCGCGTGAAGTCCGGGACGAGCGCCTCGAAGGAGAAATTCCACCCCCCGAGCGTGAGCGGCGCGAGCAGCGCCGCGACGAGCGTGAGTGCGATGATCGGGGCTGCCGCAGCGAGCGCGCGCGAGAGGCTC
>JASHUC010000058.1 GCA_030040235.1 Gammaproteobacteria bacterium
GCTCTTGGGGGTCGGAGGGCGCACTCTCACCCGCCTGAAAGGATCTCGCCGCCTACCTGCCGATCTCAGTGATCGGTTGTATGCGGTCGTATCTGTCTACGCTCTCGCCGAGCGCGTGTTCGGTGATCAGGCGGCTGCGATCGGGTGGCTCGGAGAGCCACAGTTTGCCTTGCGGGGCCGCGCGCCCCGGACGTTCCTGTCCACGGAGCTCGGTCGGCACCAGGTGAGGGGACTGCTGAACCAGGTCGAGCACGGCTTTCTCGCCTGACCCGAAATTCAGGGGCCTGCTGCCGTGCACGTGTACAGGCTCTGCAAGCAGATCTATTCGGCGGAAGCTCTGGACGGGCGGGGCGGGCACAATGCTGCCGGGCGCTGGCACAGCCAGGGTCGCCGGGTGGTTTACTGCGCGAGCTCCGAGGCCCTTGCGGTTCTCGAGCTTCGGGTACATGTCGGATCGTACGTTCCACGCGCTCGCTACGTCATGCACACGATCGAGGTACCCGATGAGATCATCGCTGACCTGGCCGCGGAGGCACTTCCCGCGGGATGGGACGCCGTTCCACACACTGAAACTTCGCGAGCGGTCGGCGACGAGTGGTTGGAATCGGTGCACAGCGTCGCACTGCGGGTTCCGTCCATCCATAGCAAGACTGATCGAAACGTCCTGCTGAATCCCATGCATCGCGAGTTCGGACGAGTTCGGGTCCTCGCACATCGGCCCTATCGGTTCGATCGACGACTCTTCGTCGCATCGGAGCTGGTAAAGTGATGTCGGCCGCGGCCAAACCGCACTGTTCGGCACGACGCTCGACCATGGCGGCAGGTGCCTCGGCAAATCCGCGGGGAGGCTGATCCGCTCGCGACCAATGGCGCGGCGGCTCGAGTCGATCCGCAGCATCCGCAAGGGGATGCACAGGCCCAAGGCGCAGGACCTTTTCGACTTCAGCCACCCGACCGATTCAAGATAGTGACAGAGCCGGCTCGCGGGTCACGCCAGACTCGCTTGCATCCTCCGCGGCGAGACCCGTGCAGTACACGCACCGCGGCTCGATGCGCGCCACGCTCTCGGCAACGAGCAGCGCACCGTAGCTGCAGCAGGTTTGCGAGCTTCAGCTCATCACCGCGGTTCAGCGGACGCGGGTCGGTCGAGTCGGTGGCCGGAAATGGATCCGGTTTCCGTCTTATGGGCTATGGCCCGTCAATCGACACAACGGGAGTTGCCGCGCAATGGCCCGACAACGCATGCGCGATCCGCTTGAGCCGAGACACGGCACGATCGGCGCGCCGGGGTGGCTGATGGTCGGGCTCGGTGTACTCGCCCTCGCACCGGTGGTGACTCTCGCCCATCACTCATTCGCGATGTTCGATCAGTCGAAGTCGCTCACGCTCCATGGGACGGTGAGGGATTTCCGCTGGAATAACCCCCACGTGTTCATCCAGCTCCTCGTCAAGGACGACACGGGTGCCGATCAAGAGTGGAGCATCGAGATGACCAGTCCCGAACACCTTGCGCGCGTGGGCTGGAAGCCCCGAACCCTCAAGGCCGGCGACAAGGTGACCCTGGTCATCCACCCCATGCGCGACGGGGTCAAGGGAGGGCAGTACCTCTCGGGTATCGGCCCCGATGGACCGCTTGTGGGCACTCCAGTTCCAGGGGGAACTGGGACAAAGGGCGCAGCTCGATGATCCGGACGCTGGAATGGCGGCTGGTCATGCTGCTCTCCTTGACGGTCTTTGCGGGGGCCTCGATCTCGACTGCTGCGTCTGCGGAGCTGCCCGACTGGTCAGGTCAATGGGAGATCGAAGGACTGACCCCCGATGCGGCGGGTGGCTACGAGCAGTCGCTCGAGGAGGCGGAGCGAGCCATGCGGCAGTGGGGCGAGCCGCCTTACAAGCCGGGAACTCGGGAGCAGTTGGAACGAGCCGCCGCATCGATTCGCCAGGCTGAAAACGAGGTGCTCAAGAATGGCCCGTCGCACGTGACGGCCCCGCACTGCACGTTCGGTTATCCCCAGATCATGCTCGGATCGCCGTTGATGTTCGAGATCATCGTGAACCCGAAGGAGACGGTGATGACGTTCTCCGGTCGGGAGGTCCGGCACGTATACACGGACTCGCGACCCCACACGGCAAAGGACGATCTGTGGCCTACGTATTGGGGAGACTCGATCGGTCACTGGGAGGGTCAGACTCTGGTCGTCGATACCATCGCCGTCCAGTCCCCCTTCGTGCCCGCGAGCGTCTCCGCGATCCCCATCCTGGCCTTCGGAGGGGACGCCAGTCTCATCCGGCTGATCGCCGTTCTGAGCTCGCAAGCGCATTTCATCGAGCGGATCCGCAAGGTCGGCGACCACCTCGAGGATCGGATGACCATCATCGATCCCGGATCCCTTACCTCTGCGTGGCACGTCAGCCGCATCTACCGTCGCGTTCAGCACGTCTCGCGAATGATCTACGAGGACTGCGGCGGCGAGGATCGCAATCCGGTCGTCAATGGGCGCTACACATTGGCGCCGCCGCCGCCGTCCCCACAACGAGCGCGCTCGGCGCCGCCGCCCGCGCCGGCCCCACCGCCCGCACCTTCGACAGCGACCCACCCATGACGCGCTGTCACTCGGACCGGGGAACGATGCCCTTGAGAATGAATTCCACACCCAACTCCACTGGGAGTCTCCCATGAAGATGAAGCACCGCTTACTTTCCGTGAACCTTACACTCGGGGCGCTCGCGATCATTCCCGCCGCCGCATTGGCCGCCGGAGCCTTCGACGGCACGTGGAACGTCAATCTGAATCACATCCAGCTTCCGAACAGGCCTGACACCCACATCGTCAAGGACGGCGAATACACGTGCAGCAGCTGCACGCCGGCCTACACCATCACCGCCGACGGCACGGACCAACCCGTCGCCGGGCAAGCGGCCTACGACACGATGGCCATAAAGGTCATCGACGCGAGCACGCTGGGGGGCACCGAGAAGCTGCACGGCAAGGT
>JASHUC010000059.1 GCA_030040235.1 Gammaproteobacteria bacterium
CACCTGGCGCGCGTTGCGGAGCGGGAGCTGTCGCTGCTGCGGCGCGAGCTTCGCACGAGCGAGGAGGACCTCGCCTCGGCGCTGCTGCTGGTGCGCAGCTGCCACCCGCGTCCGGGGGCAACGGTGAGCAGCGGCTCGGCCGAGTACGTCGTGCCCGATGTGTTCGTGCGCCGCACCGAGCACGGCTGGACGGTCGAGATCAACGCGGCGACGCTGCCTCGGGTGAGGCTCAACCACAGCTACGCGAGCCTGATCGGCCGCAACTCGAGCCACGCGAGCCTGCGCGCGCAGCTTCAGGAGGCGCGCTGGCTGCTGAAGAGCCTGGAGATCCGTAACGATACCCTGATCAAGGTGGCCCGCTCGATCGTCGAGCGGCAGACCGCCTTTCTCGAGCGCGGCGAAGAGCACATGCGCCCGATGATCCTCAAGGACATTGCCGAGGCCGTGGAGATGCACGAGTCCACCATCTCGCGCGTCACTTCGGGAAAGTACATGCACACGCCGCGCGGGGTGTTCGAGCTGCGGTATTTCTTCTCCAGCCAGGTCGAGGGCGCGGACGGCTCGGGAACCTCCTCCACCGCGATCCGGGCCAAGATCAAGAAGCTCGTGAAGGAAGAAGACACCGGCGATCCCTTAAGCGATGGACGCATCGCGGAGCTGCTCTCCGCGGAGGGCATCCCCGTTGCGCGCCGGACCGTCGCCAAGTATCGCGAGACCCTGGGGATCGCCCCTTCCAATGAGCGCAGGCGCGCAGGATCGAGACAGATGTAGCACGTTCACTTCACAAGGAGAGGCTTATGCGGCTCAAGCTCACCGGTCATCATGTCGAGGTTTCCCCGGCGCTGCGTGGATACGTCGAGAGGAAGCTGCGCGAGCGCATCGCAAGACACTTCGACCAGGTGATCGACGTGCACTGTGTTCTCACGGTCGAGAAGCTGCGCCAGAGGGCCGAAGCCACCTTGCACGTGCGTGGGTACGACATTCATGCGAATGCGACCGAGCCCGACATGTACGCCGCGATCGATGTACTGAGCGACAAGCTCGACCGCCGCATCAAGAAGCACAAGGAGAAGCGCGCCGATCATCACGCGGTGCAGGCGCAGCGCAGCGCCCGCGTCGCGTCGTGAGCAAGCTCGCGCGGCCGGCGGGGGCCCGCGTGAGTGAGCGCAGCCCCCCGTGATCGGCGCCGAGGAGCGGGTTCCGTGCGAATCATCGTGGTGAGCGGCCTGTCAGGCTCCGGCAAGAGCGTGGCGCTGCACATGCTCGAGGATCTCGGGTTCTACTGCATCGACAATCTCCCCGCGGCGCTCCTCAAGCCCTTCGTCTCGCACACCGTGCGCAGCGCGGAGTCCTCCTACAAGCGCTCGGCGATCGGCTTGGACGCGCGCAACACCGCCCACGAGATCGCGACGGTGCCGCAGCTGCTCGACGAGTTGAAGCGCAGCGGCATCGATTGCGAGGTGCTGTTTCTCGTCGCCGCCGACGATGAGCTGCTGCGCCGTTTCGCGGAGACGCGCCGCAAGCACCCGATGAGCCGGGAGCGCATGGCCCTTCACGAGGCGATCGAGCTCGAGCGGCGGCTGCTCGAGCCGATCGCGCAGGCGGCCGACATGATCATCGATACCTCGCGGATGGGCGTACACGAGCTCCGGCAGGTCCTGCGGCTGCGCGTCGAGCAAGGCGCAGCGGGCCCACTCTCGATCACGTTCGAGTCGTTCGGGTTCAAGCGCGGCATCCCCGGCGATGCGGACTTCGTGTTCGATGCCCGCTCGCTCCCCAACCCCTACTGGGAGCCGGCCCTGCGCGGACTCACCGGCCGCGACAGCGAGGTGATCGGCTACCTCGAGTCCCATGCAAGCGTCGCGCAGCTGATCGAGGACATCGATCGGTTCGTCGAGGCCCGCGTTCCGGAGTATCAGGCAAGCGCGCGCGGCTATCTCACGGTCGCGGTCGGGTGCACGGGCGGGCAGCACCGCTCGGTGTACATCGTCGATCGGCTGGTCGCGCGGTTTGCCGCGCGTCATCCGCAGGTGGCCGCGCGCCATCGTGCGCTCAACGACCCGCCGGCCGTCTTCGACCGGATGCGTGAAGGGGCGAACGTCGCGTAACGGGGCGGGCCTCGCGCAACGGGGCGAGCTTCGCGCAACTCAGTACGCGCGTCCCAGCAGCACCACCTCTTTGGCCGGCGCGCCGGTAAAGACGCAGCGCCGTCCGGCGAGCGGCGGCTGCTCGAGGGGTGCCACCCGCACCGTGAGCTTCAGGCGCTTGAGCTCGCCCTCCACCGCCTGGAGCTGCGCTCCCTCGGGGCGCGACCAGGGCACCTCGGCCCAGCCGCAGAATGACTCGGCCTCGGCGGAACCTTTGAAATAGGCCTCGACGTCGGCGAAGCTCGTGAACTGCGAGCGGATGTTGGCCCGCATCCGCTCGCGCGCTTCGGCGTAGAGGCTGCTCTGGATCTCAATGAGCGCATCCGCTGCGCGGTGCACGAATTCCGCCCGCGGCAGCGTCTCGAACGCGAGCTTGCCGTCCTGCCGTGCGCGATGGCGCACGAGGCGCGTCACCGAGCCCGCGGCCGCATCGCGCGCGCCAATCTCGCACACGATGGGCACGCCGCGCTTGATCCAGCCCCAACGCTTGTCCACCGGCCTGCCGGCCTTCAGGTCGACGCTGACGCGCAGCGGCTCGCCGAAGGCCGACCCCGCGGTGAGCTCCGCCGCGATCGTCTGGCAGTACTCGATCACGACGCGGTCCTCCGGACGGTCCCGCACGATCGGCACCAGCACGATCTGCCGGGGCGCGATGACGGGCGGCAGCCTCAAGCCATCATCGTCGCCTTGCGTCATCACCACGGCGCCGACCAGGCGCGTCGTGACACCCCAGCTCGTCGTGTGCGCGTAGGCGAGATCGCCGCGCTCGGTTTGAAAGCGGATGTTCTGCGCCTGCGAGAAATTCGTGCCGAGGTAATGGGCGGTACCCGCCTGGAGCGCCTTGCCGTCCTGCATCATCGCTTCGATCGCGAAGGTGCTCACCGCGCCCGGGAAACGCTCGTGCGCCGGCTTCTCGCCCGTCACGACCGGGACGGCGAGCCCATCCTCGGTGACCGAGCGGTACACCTCGAGCATGCGCAGCGTCTCCTCGAGCGCCTCCTCGGCGCTCGCGTGCGCCGTGTGCCCCTCTTGCCAGAGAAACTCCGTGGTCCGCAGGAACAGGCGCGGCCGCATCTCCCAGCGCACGACGTTCGCCCACTGGTTGAGTAGCAGCGGTAGATCGCGGTAGGAACGGATCCAGCGCTGGAAGGCCGCGCCGATCACGGTCTCGGAGGTGGGCCGCACGATCAGCGGCTCCTCGAGCCTCGCCTCGGGGTCGGGCTGCAGCACCCCCTCGATCATCTTCAGGCGGTGATGGGTGACGACCGCCATCTCCTTGGCGAACCCCTCGACGTGCTCGGCCTCCTTCGCGATGAAGCTCAACGGAATGAAGATGGGGAAGTAGCAGTTCTCGTGGCCGGTGTCGCGGAAGCGCCGGTCGAACAGCTCCTGGATGCGCTGCCAGATGCCGTAGCCCCAGGGGCGGATGATCATGCACCCGCGCACGCCCGATTCCTCGGCGAGGTCGGCCTCCCCGACCACCGCCTGATACCAGTCGGCGAAGTTCTCCGCCCGGGTCACGGGCAGCGCATTCTGCAT
>JASHUC010000060.1 GCA_030040235.1 Gammaproteobacteria bacterium
ACCTCTTCGTCCAGAGCGCCTACCGGAGCCTCTACGCCCATTGCCGGGAACTTCGAGGAGCCGTCTAGTGAGCCGTCGCATCCGGCACCTCGTTCCGCTCGCCGCCGCCTCGGTTCTGGTAGCGCTCGGCTCGAACGGCCTTGCGGGCGCTGCACCGGCCACGAGTTCGGCAGGCGCGGCGGCCGCGCCGACTCCCGCGAGCACTGCGGCCCACGCGCTCCCTGCCGGCGGAGCGACCGACCTGCAGGCGAAGCCCTATTGGGGGATGCTCAGCCAGTACTGCGAGAAGTGCCACAACACCGATGACTGGGCCGGCGGGGTCGCCTTCGCGACGATGGATCCGAAGGACATTGCAAGCGATGCCAAGATCTGGGAGACGGCGATCATGAAGCTCGAGGGGCACCTGATGCCCCCGCCCGGCCACAAGCAGCCGAACCAGGCGGCGATCGATGCCTTCATCGCCTGGATGGCGAATCACCTCGATGCGGCCGGGCGCGCGCACCCCGATCCGGGCTATGTCGAGCTGCACCGGCTGAACCGCTCCGAGTACGCGCGCTCCGTGGAGCAGATGCTCGGCGTCGAGGTCGATCCGAGCGCGCTCTTGCCGAAGGACACCGAGAGCGACGACTTCGACGACATCGCGAATGTCCTCAAGGTCTCCCCGACCTTCCTCGATCAATACATCTCGGCCGCGCGCACCGTGGCGGAGCTCGCGATCGGCAATCCGGAGGCGCACAAGTCCATCGCGATCTACGAGGCGGGCAGACAGGATCAAGCCTTCCACATCGAGGGTCTGCCGCTCGGGACGCGCGGCGGTATGGTCGTGACGCATTACTTCCCCACCGATGGGGACTACGACTTCGACCTCTCGGTGTTCACCGGCATCGGCTATTACACCGGGCTCGATTATGCGAACCCCGTGGTGCTCACGATCGACAACCAGAAAGTATTCGAGCGCTCGATCGGCGGCGCGGCCGATTTGAGGGAGGCCGATCAGCATCCGAACGAGGCCGCCAAGGACTTCAGGTCGCGCTTTCAGCACATCCGGGTGCATGTCCCCGCGGGACCTCACCGGATCGGCGTCGCGTTCCTCGCGAGCACGCACTCCGAATCGGTCGAGTGGCTCGAGCCGCTCAACCCTCGCGGGGGCAATGACCGCATGGCCACCATCCGCGGCCTGCAGATCACCGGACCCTATCATCCGGCCGGCGTGAGCGAGACCCCGAGCCGGCACAAGATCTTCATTTGCCGTCCGCAGACTGCCGATCAAGCGGAGCCCTGCGCGCAGCAGATCCTCGCGAAGCTCGCGCGCGAGGCGTTTCGACGCCCGGTGACTGCCGAGGACCTCGCCGCGCCCATGCGCTTCTTCGAGCAGGGCCGGGCCGGAGGCAGCTTCGATACCGGCATCGAGAACGGGATCGTCGCGATTCTCTGCAGCCCGAAGTTCCTGTTCCGCACGGAGTTCGCGCCGGCGCAGGTGAAGGCGGGCGGCATCTACCGCTTGAGCGATCTCGATCTCGCCGCGCGGCTCTCGTTCTTCCTCTGGAGCGAAGGGCCGGATGAGGAGCTCATCGAGCTCGGGGTCGCCGGCAAGCTCCACGAGCCCGCGGTGCTCGAGCGCGAGGTGCGACGGATGCTCGCCGACCCGCGCGCCGAGTCACTCGTCACGAACTTCGCGTTCCAGTGGCTCGAAGTGGACAGCATGGACAAGATCGAGCCGGACAACGTCGAGTATCCCGGCTTCGACGAGGATCTGCGCTCGGCATACCGCACCGAGATGCGGCTGTTCCTCGACAGCATCCTGCTCAA
Organism: Gammaproteobacteria bacterium; assembly: GCA_030040235.1. Next base: position 1,810 of record JASHUC010000060.1, read on the forward strand.
GGACCAGGACGTGCGCGAGCTCCTGACGGCGAACTGGACGTACGTGAATGCGCGGCTCGCCCTGCAGTATCACGTTCCGAACGTGCAGGGCGCGCAGTTCCGGCGCGTGACCCTCACCAATCGGGCGCGCTTTGGCCTCCTCGGCAAGGGCGCGATCCTGATGGGGACCTCCTATGCCAACCGAACGGCCCCGGTGCTGCGCGGTGCATGGATCCTCGATGTGGTCACCGATACCCCGCCGCATGCGCCGCCGCCCGCCATTCCGGCGCTCATCGAGAATGTGCCCGGAGGCAAGCAGCTCACCATCCGCCAGCGCATGGAGATGCACCGGCGGCAGCCCTCCTGCAATGCGTGTCACGGAATCATGGACCCGATGGGCCTTTCAATGGAGAACTTCGATGCGATGGGCGGCTGGCAGGTGAAGGACCGGGACACGGGACTGCCGATCGAGCCCGAGGGGCGGATGGCCGACGGCACGATGCTCAACGGTCCGATCGATCTGCGGCGGGCGCTCATGAGAGACCCCGGACAGTTCGTGCAGACGATCACCGAGAAGCTCATGACCTTTGCGCTCGGGCGCACGCTCGAGGCGCATGACATGCCGACCGTGCGGGCCATCGTTCGCACGGCAGCCCGCGACGATGATCGCTTCTCGGCGATCGTGCTCGGCATCGTCGCGAGCCCGCAGTTTCAGGAGCAGCACGCCCCGGGGCCCACGGGGCCCGCCGGGCCGAGCCTGCTGACGACGCAAGCGGCGAACCTCAACTGAGGCCCCGCGCGCAAGACTCTGAGGAGCGAGCCGATGTTCATCACGAAGATGCATCTTTCCCGCCGGACGGTGTTACGCGGAGTGGGCGCCTCGGTCGCGCTACCGCTGCTCGATGCGATGGTGCCGGCGGGAACTGCGCTCGCGAAGACCGCTGCAGCCCCGAAGATGAAGATGGCGTTCATCTACTTCCCGCACGGGGCCATCATGCTTCCGGGGAACGATCAATGGACGCCGCAGGGCCAGGGACGGGAGTTCAAGCTCGCGCGGATCTTGCAGCCGCTCGAGGAGTTCCAGAGCCAGCTCATCGTCATCAGCAACCTCGGCAACAAGCCGGCGGAGAGCGCCGCCGTGCACGCCATCGTGCCGGGCACGTGGCTCTCGTGCGTGCATCCGCATGACGGCCAGTCGCCCGATGGAGGCGTGACGGTCGACCAGATGGCCGCCGCGCACATCGGCCAGGACACCCCGCTCCCCTCGCTCGAGGTGAAGACCGAGGCCCTGGGCGGCGGGGGTTCCTGCGACCGCAATTTCGGCTGCAGCTACTCGGGAACCATCGCGTTTCGCACTCCGACGATGCCGCTGCCGATGGAGTACAACCCCCGTACGGTGTACCAGCGGCTGTTCGGCCGCGGCGACACCCTTGAGGAGCGCAAGGCGCTCACCGAGCAGTACGACAGCATCCTCGACATGGTCTCCGAGGACTCGGCATCGCTGCAGAGACGGCTCGGCGCCGCCGACCGTACGGTCCTCAGCGACTACATGGAAAGCGTGCGCGAGATCGAGCGGCGCATGCAGAAGATGGAGCACCAGGATCTCTCGAAGCTCAAGCTCCCTGCGGTGCCCATTGGGATTCCGGACTCCTTCCCGGAGCAGCAGGGGCTCATGTTCGACATGATCGCGCTCGCCTTCCAGGCGAACCTCACGCACATCGCGACGATGATGATGGCCGCGGAGGTGAGCAACATGACTTACCCCTTCATCGGTGTGCCGGATGCGTTCCACCCGGTCTCGCATCACCAGGGCGACGCGGTGAAGATCGAGAAGCTCGTGAAGATCCAGACCTACCACTCCGGCAAGCTCGCGACGTTCTTGCGGCGCCTCGCGGCGACGCCCGATGGGGACGGCTCGCTCCTCGAGCACACGATGGTGGTGTACGGCAGCAACATGAGCAACAGCAACGCGCACAACCAGTACCCGCTGCCGACCGCGATCCTGGGCGGAGGCTGCGGGAAGTTGAAGGGCGGCCAGCATCTGGTCTACCCCGAGCACACTCCGCTCGCGAACGTCTGGCTGACTCTGCTCGACCGCGCCGGAGTTCCGCTGCAGAAGGTCGGCGACAGCGCCGGGGAGATTTCGGAGATCTAGCATGAAGCTCGGGATCGCACCTCCTGTGCTTTGCATCGCGGCAGCGCTGAGCCTGGCGGCCTCGGGTGCAGCCGTCGCCCAAAGGGGCGGGGGGCGCGGATCGGACCTGTACGCCGATCCGGCTTCCCAGAGCCCGGCCGCGGCTGCACAGAGCAAGAGCATTCCGCCCCCGAACGGCCCGGTTCTCGTCGTGCGCAAAGACTCGACACCGGCACTCGTCAAGGCAGCGGAGGGCGAACAGCTGCAGGTCGCGCTCGGTCTCATTGCGCACGGCGCCGATGTGAATGCAGCAGCGCCCGACAGCACCACGGCACTCCTGTGGGCGATCCATTTCGATGAGGTGCCCCTGATCGACCGCCTCCTCGCGGCGCATGCGAACGTGCATGCGGCCAACGATTACGGCGCGACGCCGATGTCCGAGGCCGCAACCTTCGGGGATACCGCCGTCATCGAGAAGCTCGTCAGGGCCGGCGCGAACGCCGATGCGGCGAACGCCGATGGCGAGACCGCGCTCATGGTCCTCGCACGGACGGACAACGTCGAGGCGGCACGCTTCCTGATCCGCCACGGCGCGAACGTCAATGCGAGGGAGCGCCTGATGGGCCAGACGGCGCTCATGTGGGCCGCGGCGCGCAGTGAGCCCGAGATGGTGAAGCTCCTGCTCCACGACCATGCCAATCCCAACGTGCGCTCGGAGTTCAACACCGAGCGGCGCCAGATCACCGCCGAGCCGCGCATCCAGGCGCGCCCGACCGGGGGATTCACACCGCTCATCTACGCCGCGCGTGCGGGTTGCATCGCTTGCGCGACGGCCCTGGTGGAAGGCGGCGCGGATTTGAACCTGACCGATCCCGACGGGGAGACCCCGCTCCTCATCGCGACGGAGAACTTCCACTTCGATCTGGCCGCGTACCTGCTCAAGAAGGGCGCGAATCCGAATCGCTGGGACTGGTGGGGACGCACCCCGCTGTACGCCGCCGTGGACCTCAACACGCTGCCCTACGGAGGGCGTCCGGATCACGTCACGCTCGACAACACCTCGAGCCTCAAGATGATCGAGCTGCTGCTCGATGCGGGCGCGAACCCGAACGCGCAGCTGAAGCTCTTTCCTCCCTACCGCTCGCTCGGGGCCGATCGCGGCGGTGACTCCATGCTGACGACCGGCACGACGCCGTTGTTGCGTGCGGCCAAGGCCGGCGATGCGGCCGCCATCCGTCTGCTCCTCGCGCACGGAGCCATCGTGAGCCTGCCGAACCGTCTGGGGGAGACGCCCCTGATGGCCGCCGCGGGACTCGGCACAACCCCCGTAGACACGCGCGGCAAGTACAAGACAGAGAAGGAAGCGGTCGCGGCGATCGACCTTCTGGTCGCGGGCGGTGCGAACATCAACGCGGTGGACGGCAGAGGCGAGACTGCCCTGTTCGGGGCGG